>NZ_FODY01000018.1 GCF_900110485.1 Propionispora vibrioides
TGTCTATTATTACGTTTTTTCAATATTTTCTTTGTTACATAGAAAACCCATGGCTCTCGGTTTCTAAAAAGCCATGGGTTCTTCGACAGCCTGAGGACTGTTTCAATCTATATTGAAACAGTCCTCCTTTTTCCATCTTTCATTTCTTTACTTCCGTTCCGGCCTGCCAATTCCCCGGCCGTATCAATCCGGCTGCAGCTCATCCAACCCTTCAAACTGCATATTGTAATACTTGGCGTACAGTCCGTTTCTCGCCAGCAACTCCTCGTGATTGCCCCTCTCCTGAATCCCGTTCTGATTGATAACGATGATCTCGTCGGCATTGCGGATGGTGCTTAGGCGATGGGCTACCACAATCGTCGTCCGGCCCTTGGACAGTTTTTCCAACGAAGCCTGAATATAGCGCTCGCTTTCATTATCCAGGGCCGAAGTAGCTTCATCGAGAATAAGGATGGATGGATTTTTCAAAAATACCCGGGCGATCGCCAACCTTTGTTTCTGTCCACCCGACAGACGGGTGCCCCGTTCGCCCACATAGCTGTCATAGCCGTCAGGCAGGCTGATGATAAAATCGTGAATGTTGGCATGCCTGGCCGCCTCCATGATTTCCGCTTCCGTCGCCTCGGGCCGGCCATAGGCAATGTTCTCCCGGATGGAACCGGCAAACATATAGACATCCTGCTGCACGATGCCGATGGCGCTACGCAGCGATTTCAGCGTAACGTCCCGCACATCCTTGCCGTCAATCAACACGGCGCCGCCGCTGACATCGTAAAAACGCGGCAGAATGGAACAAAGCGTCGTCTTGCCGCCGCCTGACGGTCCCACCAATGCGACTGTTTTGCCGGCTTCAATGGAAATATTCACATCGTCAAGCACTTGTGAGTTTTGATTATAGTGAAACGATACGTTCTTATACTCAATATTTCCTTTCACTTCACCCAGCGGCATGGCCTGAGGCTTTTCCAAAATCTCCGGCGTGGTATGGATGACTTCCAAAAATCGTTTGAACCCGGAATAGCCCCGCTGAAACTGCTCGGTAAAGTTGATCAGCACATCAATGGGATTCATAAAAATTCCGATATATAAGGCGTACACCGCCAGGTCGGAACCCCGCAGCGCTCCTTCGGCCACAAAGAAGCCACCGCTGACTAAAACCGCCGTATACAGCAGCCCCTGAAACAGTCCGTTGCCGGCTTGAAAGGTTCCCATAATCTGATAGCTGTTGATTTTCGAATCCAGAAACTGTTCATTGCTGTCGCAGAACTTCTCCCGCTCCAAATCCTCGTTAGCAAAGGATTTAACCACCCGGATGCCGGCCAGGCTGTCCTGGACCCGTGCATTGACACCGGCAATCTTTTTCCGGTTATCCATAAACACGGCCTTCATCCGGCGATTTTTATAGATGCTGAAAACAATCATCAAACCGGTGACAACAGCCAGAATCAAAGTCATCTTGACATTGAGAAAGAGCAGCAGGGCAAAGGAACCGACAATTTTCAGACTGCAGATAAACAGGTTCTCCGGTCCATGATGGGCCAGCTCGGAAATATCAAACAGGTCGGATACCAGCTTGGACATCATCTCCCCGGTATTATTGCGGTCATAGTAGGAAAAGGACAGCCGCTGGTAGTGGTCGAATAAATCCTGCCGCATGTCGCTTTCCATATGGGCGCCCATAATATGGCCCCAGGTGGTGATATAATACTGGCAGACATACCGGATGCCATACAGAAAAAACATGACGGCAGCAATCCAGCCCAGGATCGGCAAAATTTCTGCCGCGCTGCGGACAAACACATAATGAGTCAGATAATACAAAATCTGGGGAAAGGAAATATCCACCAGCGCCACTCCAGACGCGCAAGCCAGATCGATGAAAAAAATTCGCCGGTATGGCTTATAATACTGAATAAAACTGGACCAAATCGACATAGTTACCTCCATTGTACACAAACTAAGCAGCGCCGGAAACCGGTAATGGGTTCCGCAATAAAGCGCCTTCAGGCAACATTCCGGATAGTTGAAAACACGCCCTTCCTCCATCTTACCATATTCCGCTAGGCAAGCGCAAAAAGAGACAGGATTCCCCCTCAAAACAAATAAAAACCGCCCGTCTTCCGACGAACGGTTCCTTTCCTTTATTTCCCTTGCCAACTTCGCTAAAACACTATCTTGGAGTGGCAGAAGCCGTGGGGTCCGGCATTTGGTTTTATCCGCACTGGCTTATAGCTTATAAAAAACACCGGCCGTAACAACCAGCATCACACCTAAGGCCGCATAATCGGCCGTCCTTAGCGCAACCCTCGCACTAACACTGCGCCGGCAGCTGCCAAAGCCTCTCAGTTCCATACTGAGCGCCATCGTTTCCGACCGGCTAATAGCCCGCAGCACCAACGGTTTAACGATGGCCAGATAATTGATCAACCGCTTGACCGGATTTCCCCTGGTGCTGTACCCCCGGCAAGCCTGCGCCTCTTGAATGGTCTGGCTTTCGCTGAGAAAATCCGGCACAAACCGCAAGGCCGAGGTAAACATGAACGCGTATTCATAGGGAATGCGGCACTGAGCGACCAGCGCGGCCGTAAGATCCTGTACCCGGGTCGTAGCCAGCACCAAAATAAACACCATGGCCATGGCCTGCATTTTAAGCCCGGTGACGATAGCCAGCCGCACATCCCGGACAAACACATACTGTAAGATAAACAAGAAGACGGCAAACAGCCCCAACAGGGCAACCGCCTTGTAGGTTTTGGCTTCCACCCTACCGGCCAGCAGCAATGCCAGTTGTACGGCCACCAACAGCAGTAAGGCAAACGGTGAAGCCAGCGCTACCGCCCAGACGGATACCAGCATAGTAAAAATAATTTTGGTCAAAGGCGCCAGGTTACCCATCCAAGCCACCTCTTTCCCGCATTTTTAAAGCGTTCACCAACTCATCCGTTGCCGTAGCCAAACCGATTCCGTACGGTGCAAGCTGCCGGGAAATATACACCGGCGCCGGCGGCGTCAGTCCCCACTCCGCCACCATAGGCTGCTGAAACAGCTCCGCCGTCGCGCCGTCATACACCTTGCCGCCGGCCATGACAATGGTTCTGGGCACCCGCTCCGCCAAAAGGTTCATATCATGGGTAATCAGCAAGATAGCCAGGCCTGCCTGCTGAAGTTGCTCCAGCATATCCATAAAAGCCGCCTTATCCCGCGCGTCCTGTCCGCTGGTCGGCTCATCGAGAATCAAAAGCCGCGGCTCCATAGCCAGCGCCGAAGCCACCGCCAGGCATTGTTTCTGCCCTTTGGAAAGCGCCGCCGGATAGGCTTTTTCCTGACCAGCAAGCCCTACCCGCAGCAGCGCCGCCCCGGCCCGGCCCAGTGCTTCCTGTCCGGAGAAGCCCAGTTGCAAAGGTCCATAGGCCGCTTCCGCCAACACCGTATCATGGAACATTTGCCGCGCCGGATTTTGAAACACATATCCCGCATGACGGGCCATGTCGGCAGGTGTATAAGGCCTTGTACTGCTGCCGTCAAAAGTAATCTCCCCCTGGCTTGGTTTGATCAGCGACATAATCAGGCGGGTCAGCGTGGTTTTGCCGCTGCCGTTCCGGCCGACTACCGCGACATATTCACCGGCACCGATAGTCAGCGACACATCGTCCACGGCCGGGCTCTGTTTGGGATAGGCAAAACTGACACGATTACATACAAGCACGTTTCCCGGCCTCCTGACTGTCCAGATTGTCGCGCAGTTCCCGCACGGCATCCTCGTCTGTTTTCCAATCGCTCCAGCAGACATATTTGGTTTCCAAACTCAGTTTTATCTGCCATAACGGCGGCAGACAGCAGGCGTACCGGCTGTGGCTGCCTATATAACGCAGCACCTCAGCCGGTTTCCCCTCCTGTTCGACTTTGCCGTTACCCAGCAAAATAAACTGGGATGCATACGGCAATACCTGCGCCAGGTCATGCTCCACCACCAGAATAGTCAGCCCTTGTTCCCGGTTCAGCCGGTGCAAGAGCCGGTATAAACCGGCCGTTCCTTCCGGGTCCAGCGCGGAAGCCGGTTCATCCAGCACCAGAATTTGCGGTTTAGTGGCCAGCACCGAGGCAATGGCCAGCCGCTGCTTTTGTCCGCCGGATAAATCCGCTGTCCGCCGGCTTTCCTGCCCGGTCAGCCCTACCAGAACCAGTGCCTCTTTCACCCTTACGGCAATATCCGCCTGTTTCATCCCGCGGTTCTCCAGAGCAAAGGCGACTTCCTCCTCGACCGTCAAGGCCACCAGCTGGCTTTCATAATCCTGCATAACCAGCCCCACCTTTTCGGCAATCTCGCAAATCCCCAAATCGGTGGTCTTATCCTGTCCGAGCCTTACCTGTCCCGCCATAGCGCCCCCATAGTAGAGCGGTACGGCTCCGGCCACTGCCAGGCACAGCGTCGTTTTGCCGCTGCCGTTAAAGCCGGTCAGTACCGCAAAATCCCCCGGGGCAATACGGAGCGACACATTCTCCAAGGATTGTTTAGCAGCCTTGGGATACAGATAACTCAGACCGTCAATTACGATTTCGGACATGACGCGCCTCCCTTGGCCTCGAACAGCCGTTGCGCCGGGAAATACAGCAGTTGTGTGATTAACGTATTGATGGCGGCCGTCACAAATACCACCGGCAGCATACCATACAGATAGGCCTCCAGCGGCAGCGACAGCACCACCTTCAAAATGCCGGTAAACACCAGCCCGCTCGTTACGGTGCTCAAGAAGCCGGTTACAGCCGGCCGGATGTTTAACGAACCAAGTTTGCGTTCAGCCAAGGCACTGACCAGCAGGGTGCAAACGACGGCTCCCGCCAGTTCGCTGACCAGATTTCCGTAAGGAAAGGCCGACTTGGAAAAAGGAATATTAACCGCACCGGCTACCAGCCCGATGCCGATCGCCTGCCCCAGGTTAGGGCGGATCAGGTTTATCGCAATGCAGTACATGGCAATGGTCCAGTTGGGAGTCACCCCGGCAATACCCGGTGTAACCATCTTCAAAATGGCGCCAATAGCCAATAGCAGTGAAGTGACAGCCACCCAGCGATACTTTCCTCCCTTGGCCTCATAATGGATAAGTTCCGGTTTCTGTTCCATTTCCCATTCCCCCTTCGATGTATTGTCCGGCCCGGCCGGTTAACAGTAACAGTTTGCCATAAAGAAAAAACAAAAAACCCCTCATCACTACGACTGTAGGGACGAGAGGTTGTGCTAACTCACGCGGTACCACCCTGATTGGCCATATAACTATAGCCCGCTCACGCTAAGATACGAGACAACACTGTCTGATATCCTCTTTCCTGCTATAACGGCGAAAGACTCCGGCAGCGCCTACCCCAGCCTGGCTGGATCGGGCTGCACCTCACAGGTCCATTCGACATACCGAACAGTGCCAAACTCTCACTACCATTGGCTCGCTGCAACCTTCGCATTATGTGTACTCTTCCTGATCATAGGCGATCAACATATGTGTTTTCATACAGTATACGCTGTTTACAAGAGAAATGTCAATAGCCGTTGCCCTCCCTTAGAGTATGCATTTTTTGTCGAACCAGGCATTGACAACAGGAAAAACAACTGATACGATAACCCATAGTGAATAGCCAAAAATTTCATATCGTATTGAAACAGGTGTCCGAAAGGACTTAATAGGGAAGTCTGATGTAAAGTCAGCGCGGTCCCGCCACTGTATCAGGGAGCAAATTCGCAATTATGTCACTGGGGCGACAGCCTTGGGAAGGCGCGAAGGAGCAATGAACTGGAGCCAGGAGAACTGCCTGTTTAGCAATCACCGTTTGACCTGCGAGCGATGGGAAGGGGATTTACTTATTGTGAATATGAACAATGAGCTTTTCTTTGCGTGGGAAAAGCTCATTTTTATTTGCTTCCGGTCAAAGGTATGTTTGCTTTTATTTCAAAATTAACAGAGGAATGGGAGAGAACAGATGAATTTTACTACAAAAAGATTCGGAATTATGCTGCTGACCTGTATGACAATAGCCACATCGGTGCAAGCAGCTCCTTCGGAGGCAACTTCGGCGGAACCGGTGGCAACCGAAAGCAGCCAGGAGGCGGCAGAACAAACGGCAACAACAGCATCAGACCAAGTTCCGGAATATACCTTTGACGACTTTATCGTTACAGCAACCAGAGTCGCCGAAAGACTCAAAAATGTGCCGGCCAATGTGACGGTCATCACTGCGGAAGATTTAAAGAAGCGCAATGTTTTTAGTTTACGGGAAGCTTTGCAAAATGAAGTCGGCCTGTATGTAAAACCTACGGCAGAAACAAAGGATGCCTTGTCGATACGCGGCTTCAGCAGCGGCAATATTCTTGTCCTGTACAACGGCCAACAGATAAATACCTCTTTTGACAGCAGTGTAGCCTGGGATTCTTTCCCCATCAGCGACGTGGAAAGAATTGAAATTGTCCGGGGAGCCGGCTCCTCGCTCTACGGCGGCCATGCGGTTGCCGGCGTTATCAATATTATCACCAAAAAACCGAATCCGGCCACTGGTGAAGTAAAGACCGATCTGACCCTGTCAACAGGCAGCAACAATACCTGGCAGCGGGGAATTAGAATTGGCGGCAGCGCCAACGATAAGCTTTCCTTCAGCACCGGTTATGAAAAACGCTCCACCGACGGCTATGCCGGCTATTATTCCACGGCCAGCGGCAGCGCCTCAGGTACGGCTTCTGCAAGCGTAACACTGCCCAAGCTTAGTAACGGCAGCTACATAATTGGCGGCCGCGGCGAAAAAAGCAAACTCAGTGAGAATTACTTTATCGACCTGAATTACATACTGGATACAAGTAAAACAATCTCCTACTCATATATGCATAATAACTACCAGTATTCCTACAACAATCCCTTCACCTACGCTTATGATAGCAACGGCAATCCCATCTTCGGCGGCACCGTCTTAACCCAGGACAATACATATGTGACCTTGAAACCTTCCGCTTATCTGGGATATGTTGGTGAAAGAGATCAGGATCTTCACAGACTCAAATACGAAGATACAGAAAATAAGATCACTGTCGGGCTGGGTCTGTCCGATGTGACAAAAGAAGGTTACAGTTCTGCCAGTTCTTCCGCCAACTCAATCAACTGGACAGGCAGCGGCACCCTGGCGCTGTATCCCAGCAAAAATTATAATCTGGATGCCCAAAAAACCTGGGATTTCAGCCGCCATACCATCGTCTCCGGCTTTAGTTGGATAAAGGAAAAAATGACTTACAGTTCCTACGAGCTGAGTCACTGGCGCGACTGGAGCACAACGGGGGCTTTAACCACCCAAAGCGAAGGTTCCACCAACTCCTGGGCTATTTTCACCCAGGATGAATATGCCGTATCCGACCGCTGGACCATGTATACCGGGCTTCGCCTGGATCAGTACAATAAAGAAGGCGGCTACTGCATAGTCAGCAGTACCAGACAGGATTATCCCTCCGCCGAATTTACCGAACTGAGCCCAAAAATAGCTTTTTCATATGCTCAAAATGATCGGACCAAATATTACGCCAGTTACGGTCACTCCTTCAATCCCCCGACAATCTATAAGTTATACCGCCGAGCCGGAACTTCCATGAGTTCCATACAAGCCAATCCCGATCTAAAGCCGGAGACCTCAAACACCTTTGAAATCGGCATGAAGCAACAAATGGACCAGAAAACCTCACTGGGCGTTACTGTGTTCCGGGTTAAAACTGAAGACAAAATTGCTAAGGCAACCAAAAATTCGGTTACCGCTTACTACAATATGGACAGCGGTATGGCTAAAGGCATTGAATTTGAACTGAAGAGCAAGATGACCCCAACCTGGTCCTCCTATCTTAACTATACCTTTGAAAGCGGTGAAAATACATCCAGCGGCCAAACAACCCGCAACTGGGATATTCCCAAGCATTTACTGCATGCCGGTGTGGAATATAGCAAAAACAAAATAAACTGGTTAACCGATGTACAATATGTCAGTGAACGGCAAAGCCCGGATCTGTCTACCGGCGAATATACTTCCGAAGATGCTTTCTTTGTGGTAAATACCTCGCTGAATTACAAAGTGAATGACCAGTCTACCCTGCAATTTGGTATTCAGAATCTGTTCAACCGCAAATTTTACGCTTCGGAAGCAACCAGCGGCAGAACCTATAGTCTAAGCATGAATTATTCGCTCTAACCGCATCGGAGATATGAGTTTATGAAATATGTTTACAGCATCCACCGCTGGGGCAGTCTGCTCTGCGCCTTCTTTTTCCTAATGCTTTGTCTGACAGGGCTGCCACTTTTATTCAAGGAAGAAATTAGCGAGTGGAATCAACTGCAGCCACCGGAAAAGCCGCAGTCCCTAAGCTATGGCACACTTTGGCAAGGACTGGAGCAAGGCATTCAGACAATACACTCAGCGTACCCGGAAAAAAGAATCAAGGCTGTTTCCGCTAAGGCAGACAGGGGTGATCTTCTCTTTCGTCTGCAAGACTTGAATAATAACTCGCACCTGTCGGCCTCCGGAGCAGAAACGGAACAGCAGGTTGCCTACCAGGTAGGGACACAGATGCTAACCGATCAAAGCGGCATCGCGCTTAAATATCCTGCCCTTCAGGCTTTCCTGCAGTTTATGAGCACATTACACGTACGCCTGGGCTTAGGTAAAGGAGGTATGCTATTTTTAGGCTGCTTCTGCCTCTTAAGCTGTCTTTCCCTGATATCAGGATTTTGGCTTTATGCCCCGCTGATAAAAAAACTTCCGGCGGGAATGATCAGACGCCATTCCCGCCGCACGCTCTGGTCCGACTGGCATAAATTCACAGGGCTAGCCGCCGGGATGTGGGCTCTGGTATTATGCCTGAGCGGGGTGATGATCGTCCTATTTTCCCTGGGGTACAGCTCCTACCTCATGGCGGCACGCAGTGAAGCAGCACAGCAGCTGCCGGCTTACCGTCAAAACCAGATAACAGTGCCACCCTGGACAGCACTGCAGACAGCCAACCAGGCCTTAGACAATGAAGTCGTTATCTTTCTCAAAATGCCGGAACCAAAGAGCAATCTATATACCCTCTATATCAAGCCGCTAGCGGCAGGGCCTGACGACTTTATGGGACAACCCCTGTTTGTTGCTGCGTCTGCCGGCGAAAAAAGCGGCCCTGCGGCCTGTTTTCGCAAGCCGCTTCCCTGGTATTTGCCGGTTACCGCCGTGTTTGTCAATTTGCATACTCACAATCACGCTTTACTAGTGACGAAAATCATTTGGTCAGTTTATATTCTCATTACCATGGCTATGATTATCTCCGGCATCTATGTCTGGCTGACCCGTTGGAAAAATACCGTCTATCGGCAGGAAAACCCCACCGCACCACCTAACCTGCTAAAATCCGGTTGGGTTCTCCTGTCCATGTTCGGCCTTCTCCCTTTGGGAGGACTCGTTATATCGCTATACGGCGGCTATTTTGAAATGGCCGGCACCCTGGCTCTGTTTCTGCCACTGTTACTTTTTGCCATGGTGTGGTATAAGAACAAAATCAATGCTGACTCTCCATAAGTTTATTACAAACAAATTGCTGCCTTACTGCGGCATAACAAAACTCTCATCCCTACGGAATGAGAGTCTTTGTTATGCCTGCCTGTTAATCGAGACCGCAAGCAGGCCTTTTAATTGTCATTGTCTACAAATAGGTCATAACTTTTTGGTTGGCATCATCCATTGCCTGATTCAGCGCCTTGGTGATCGGATCTTTAAAACCGGTATAACCAAGCACCGCTTTATTTTCAGACAACCCAGTCACCTGGAAGGAAGTAACTTTATCTTGCCCGGCATTATAGAATTTATAGCGCAGCTTTGTCTTGGTCACCACTTTATTCTGAAAGTAACTGAGATGTCTGGTCGTAATCAGTTCCGAAATCTCCATGGCAATGACATAATCGGCATTTGTCTGCTTAGCCACTGCCGCTAGAACGTCCTTGTCAGGCAGTTCCATGTTGGAGACATCATAGCCTGCCTCATTTAACACCTTTTGTACTTCCACTGAAGGAATCCGGTGAAAATTTTGATTGGAGTATTGTTCAGTATATTTGCCGTTAACGATTTCCTCTACATACCCCGCCTTCTCCTCGGTTGAATTAAAGTACGGCACAATCGCGATATTGTATACCTTTTGCGAATCGGGAGTTTCCTGGGCCAATACGGTGTTTCCCATAACAAGAGCGAGTAAACAAAAAACTGTTAGAAGAACGATTTTTTTCATCATAACACTCCATTCAAGATTAAAATTTGATTATATCTTGAATTTCCAGGCATATTTTGTCGAAATAGGTACCTACCATAACAAAACCTGTCCAATAGTTGGACAGGTTTTGTTGGTTATATTCTATGCTGATGCTCGGATGGCAGTACTTGCATCGAATGAGTTACTACGGTTTGCAATTGCTGATTGGTTTCATCATAAGGATTTATCCAGCCTTTATGCAGCATCAGGTTAAGCAGCTGCCCGTGTCCCGTTAACATTTCAGAACCAAACTCGCTAAATAACTGTCTGACCTCAGGAGTTATAGCCACTACAGCAGCCGAAAAATAAGCATTGGCCGTCCCGGCTGCACTTACCGCCGCCATATAGGCCATAGTCTGGTCTGATGCCGTGTCACCTACGGAAAATATCGACCCTATTAACGATGCCATGGTATTCACCTCTACTGAACAGTATTTTGTTGGATATTGGGAACCATATTGTTTTCGGCAATAAACTCCTGCAGCCTGGCTATTCGTATCTCGGTTGCCTTAATTCCTACCTGGGTTACACTTTTCAGGTCCTCATCCTTCATGTTTATTAAACTGGTTTTAGCCATGGACAGGGCATGCATTTCGCCTTCCAGACTTTTAGTTAACGCCAGGACTTCAATAGCAGCAAGTTGTCTCATCGGGCAATCTCCCTCCTTTATGGATATCCTTCCCCAAAATATAAAAATCATCCTTTAAGGTAATTTGGCAGCGGGCAATAAAAAGCCGTCTTACGACGGCCATGTACTAAGAAATGCGCGATAGCAGTTGAAATTGATAACCGATTTTTTCAATCTCAGCCTTGGTAAGGACTACGCCTTCCGGCGATCGGCGGTTCAGCTTAAACACCAGGGCATCCTGCCCCGCTGCTTGCTGAAAATTAATCCGGTTAAAACAAATCTTTCGATTAAATAATTCGGTCAATAGCTCTGCCGTAGCCTCATGTCCTACGGCCGAAACAATCTCCGGCGCATCTTGCACCAGATCCCGGGCTTCCTGCAAACTGATCGTCCGGCAGGAATATTCACCGTCTGCCGTCACGATAGCGCCATTCAAGATAGCGAGCGGTTGACAATTTTTCATGGTCATTCTCCTTACACGTTCTCCTAACCGGCCCAAATGTTCTGTCTACTTTAAAAGTATAAAAGAATTCGCAGGAATTTTTTCGCAAGGCAAGGCAACGGAAGCACACATATCGGACATGTGTAAGTCAACAACAAGGAAGCATTGTGGAAAAGTCCCGTAAAGCAATTATGATTTTAGAGTAGACAGACCATTAGAAACCGGGCATTATCATTAGTATACCATAAAAGGTCCACCAGGTATCACATGATCCAACCAGCTATTACCAGCTTAATTTTTGAATATTTCTACAATTTCAAGAAGGGTTTACCCATTAGCTGTGGAAGAAATACAGCGCAAGCAAATTTGCTCAAGGAGGAATAGCATGAAACTGCAAGCAATCAGCCGCAATCGTTTATATTTTTTTGATAATCTGAAAGCATTTATCATTTTGCTTATGGTCATCTTCCACATCGGCATGGGCTATACCACCTGGGACCTCAAATGGTGGACAGTAAATGACATTCAAAAAAGTAAATTCTTTGATTACTTTATTCTGGAAACCGATGTGTATATTATGCCGATCATGTTCTTAGCGGCTGGTTATTTTGCGCCTATGGTGCTGGTCAAAAAGGGGCTTGGCGCCTTCTGGCAGGATAAACTGCGGCGCATCGTTATTCCCTGGATCGGTGGGGTCTTGTTCATTGCCCCCTTGATAGCTTACAGCACTTTTTTCAGCCGTATGCCGGTACCACCCAACTTTTTCGATTTCTGGAGTAACGGCTTCTGGGGCCCTTTTTATCAGCAGGGGCACTTCTGGTTTCTTGGTATCCTGACTCTGTTTTTCCTGCTGCTCACCGTTTTCCATCTGGTTAAGCCGTCTTACCTGAACACACCGCGGCAAAAGGGTATGCCGCCAGTCTGGTTTTTTCCTTTTTTCGCCTTGCTTACCGCCGCCTGCTTCTTCAGTGCCAACTTATTTTATTGGAATGATACCTGGCTGAATGTAAAATATATTTTTATGATCCAGCCGGTCAGGCTCCTGCTCCATCTTTGCTACTTCAGCCTGGGCGTATATGCCTGGAAACAGTCCTGGTTCACTCCCGGCGATTACAGTCCCCGCCTTATCCCCTGGAGCGCCAGTGCCATCATTATGCTGATCGTATTTTTGCTGTACCGCGTAACCTTTACGCTCATGCCTGAAGTCCCCCTGCCGTTTAAGATTGGCCATGCTCTCACGCACGCCACCTTCGCCATGACAGCAACCTTTGGTCTGATCGCCGTATTCCAGAATTTCTTTGACAGCAGCGCTTACCTGTGGCGCCGGCTTGCTGCCAATTCCTATATTATCTATTTTATTCACCAATGTGTCGTTATTCCCATCGGCTGTCTGGTTCAAAAACTGGACATTAATATTTGGCTGAAATATACCGGCGTTTCCATCGTCACACTGCTTTTATGTTTCCTGCTGGCGGAATACATCATTCAACCGGTTTTATCATTGGGGAAAAATAAAAAGTCTCCCCCAGTCCACTCTTAAGACAGCTATAAAACTCAAAGATCGAGACGCCTTAGCCCGGTACAGCCGAGCTAAGGCGTCTTGATTTTCCTGTCCATCGCCAGACCCAAAGAGATGATCCCTTTGATTTTTTTCGTTTTTCTTTCATGAACCGACGTTCTTCACCTTGAACAACAAAATTTATAATACAATTCATAGACAACCTTTCGATCATGTAAGCATGTCTGGAACCACTAATCAGAAGGTGATATTGTATGCAACCTGAATTACGGAAAAAACTTGAAACTGCCCTGCTGGGAACCAGTGTCAGACAGCTTAAAGAGGCAAGAAAAATGTGTTTTACCACCCTGCAAACAAACCCCAAGGATGTCCTTCATCTGAGTCTGATAGGAATTATCGACTATCGCCTGGGGCATGCCACTCAGGCCTCGGAATGGTTTGAAAAAGCGCTGGTACTTAATCCTAATTCCGCCAGGCTATATTACGACTATGGTAAGGCGCTGAACCAACAGGGAAAGCAGCACGAAGCCTTTCTTGCCTTTCAACATTGTATCGAAATAAAGCCCGATTTTGCCGAGGCACATTACCGGATTGGGAGCATTTTTTTAACCTGCGGCGACAACGTGCAGGCAATCCAGGCCTTTTCTCATGCGCTTTCTTTAAAACCGAAATATACGGAGGCTTTGAATAGTCTGGGCGTAGCACTCATTCGCCAGGGAGATTTAACAGCAGCAGCCCATTGTTATGCCCAAGCGCTTGCCCTCGACCCGGCTGATCCCAAAACAGTGAATAATTATGGCATGCTGCTTTATTATCAGGGAGATTTTAACGAAAGTATCCGGCTGTTTGAAAGGGCTCTGTCTCTCAAGCCTAACTATCCGGAAGCTATCAATAATATCGGTGTCGCCTTCCGTTCCACCGGTCAGCTAAAAAAAGCCCTTCCATTTCTGGAACGCTCTATCCCGCTAGACAGAAACAATGCGGACTTCCATAAGAACTTAGCCATCGCCCTGTTATCCGACGGACAATTAAAAAGAGGCTGGCGCGAATTTGAATGGCGCTTGCAAACGCCGCAAATGGCTCATCTGCATCGGGGCACGGACAAACCACTCTGGAATGGGAAAATCGTCAAGGACGCGGTCTTGTTAATCCGGGCTGAGCAGGGCTTGGGCGATACCCTACAATTCTGCCGTTACGCCCCCCGCGCCGCATCACTCGGACTGCGTGTCATTATGGAAGTACAGCCCGGACTGGCCCGACTGATCGGCTCCCTACCCGGCATAGAGCAGACTATCACCGTCGGCGATCCTTTACCAAAGCATGATTTCTATTGTCCGATGATGAGTCTGCCTAACGCGTTTAATACATCGTTAACCACCATTCCCGCTGAAATTCCTTATCTTTCGGTAAGCGACGAAACGGTAGCCTACTGGCGAGACCGCCTGCCTAACGGCAACAGCCAGTTTCTAAAGGTTGGGTTGGTCTGGTCCGGCAATCCCCGGCTGTATTCCACCGCCTTGGCTGCCGCCAACCAGCGACGTTCCATTGCCCCCGACTTACTATTGCCACTAAAAGAAGTCGCCGGTGTCCAATTTTACAGTCTGCAAAAAGACGGCCCGTTCCCACCTCAGGAATTAGACCTGATTACGCTCATCGACGAATGTCAGGACTTTGCGGACACGGCAGGGCTGGCTGCCAATCTGGATTTAATCATTAGCGTCGACACTTCGGTGGTCCATATGGCAGGAGCACTTGGTATACCGGTCTGGGTTCTCAATCGGGTGGACAGTTGCTGGCGTTGGTTACAGCATCGCGACGACAGTCCCTGGTATCCGACGTTGCGCCTGTTTCATCAAACCACACCGGGAAACTGGGAGGATGTAGTATTGCGAATTAAGCAAGCTCTTGAGCTGATGGCTATTAATAATCAAACTACCTCCCCGCAGCTTACAAAGCTAAATGCAACGGATCCACCCTACAGCGGATAATACTTAACATGATCAGAGTCCCGAATGTCCCATCCTTTCCCCTTCAAAGACCCCCTGCCCCCATCTTACGTCAAATAAATACTTATCATTTCCACAATATACGCAAACTCACTGTCGGGAATCTTAATTCCGAATGCGTTTTCAACCACTTTATACTCCGTTTTTACAGTAAGGAATACTGCTTTCTTTTCTTTTTTCAAATCCTTTAATTTTACATAATCAAAAACTTCTTTAGAAATGATTCGCTCAATCATACTCATATTGTGAAACATAAACTTAATTTTCAAGCCTCGATCAGGAGCAATATCTAATTGCGCCAAAAGTGAAGTATACACCTGATTGAGCAATTCATAAGCTTTTACGGGATTCAAAAAAGTCAGCACCCGTCCTAATAGCATCATCATTTTTTCATGATCATGATCAAAATAATCTCCTTGAACAATTTCCGATACATTTTTCTTATCATCCGCTGACTTTCCTTCATTCACAGAAGGCACACCTGCGCCTTCCCCTATGAAAACGCTTGTATTCTTAACCTCCTCGACCAGTAATTCCAGTGTCATATTCGGCATCATCGACTTTCTGGCTGCCTCAATGACCATGGGTGTACTGACCATTTTAAGCGAACCGGTCGGAACCCCGGTTTGCTTAGTAACTGCTTCGGCAAACGCCGCCAGCGATCCCATATCTACTAAGAGGAATACCCCCTTAGAAGTCTGCAGTTCACGCACCAGTTCCACGGTCCTACGCAATGTATCATGTACCGTTTCCGTGAGGGGCATATCAATAGCTTTTACATGCTCAGTCCCTAAAAGCTTATTGGCCACACTGGCCATGCTGCTTGCCGTCGTGTCCCCATGTGTGATAACAACCACATCAATATAGTGTTGTTTATCATTATTTTGCAATGCATAGAGAAACATGGCGATAAAAGCAGCTTCTTCCCCGGGTATTTCTATATTGAGTTTCTGTTCTAGCTTTTCTCTGATACTCACAGCCATCGCATATTCATCTTTTAGATTCACTTCGTCAATGGGCCGGAACGATCTATATACATACACGCCGGCCTTTATACGTTCGATAAGCGTTTCTATATGAAGTGCCAGGCTGTAAACAATCTTGGAATCAATAAAAATATGCAGTGTTTCTGCAACTTCAATTAATATTTCCTTTACAGCACTTACTACCCGCTCTTGTACAATCTTAAATAATACAGAATTATTTTCATGATTCTTCTTATTAATATTTGCACATGGATATTTTGAGAAATATTCTTCAACCTGCTGATTGATACTCTTTTTTATATCAGTAATTGTTCTTCCTTCCTCAAAATACTTCCGTGAATTGTCCAAAATACTTTCGTAAAAATCCTCTTCCGTCTTATAATCATCATGAAACAAAATTTTTCGGATTTGATTTTCTCCTTCCGGAGTTTCATCGTTAAAAGTCAGCTCTACCACCGCATTTAGATCAAAGTTCTGGACAAGTTCTTCCCGCTTTTGTTCCATAATGAAAACACCTTCAGCAAACCGGCTGGCCATGTGCGAAAGTTTGATATAAAACTTGTTTTTGTTTTCCGTAAGATAATCTACATAAGCATTGGCGCAAGTAATTTGAATATCATTTCTCAATTGCCCGATACTGCCTTTGCAATCATATAACAAAAATAACTTTAAAACTTCTGTCGATACAGTAACCGGAAGTTTTATTTTTTTTGACTCTTCAGTGAAAAACGAACAAATAAGCTGCATCCGCTCTTTCATCGGACGTTCTGCCAGGCCGGGCAATTTAATTACACAGGGGATTCTGCGCAAAAAGGTTGTCAATATTGACTTCTCCGGGCTTTCTGTTGTGGCCAGAATGAACAGGACATTCGCCTGATGCAAATTGTCAGACTCTCCCAATCTTCGGAATCGTCCCCGGTCCATTAGTGAAAATAACATTTCCTGCCCTTCCGGTGGCAGGCGATGAACCTCATCCAAAAATAAAATACCACCATTAGCTGCATCAATTAAGCCGCTTTTTTCTCTCTCGGCGCCGGTAAAAGCTCCTTTAACATGTCCAAATAAGTATGACAGTAACAATTGAGAATTACCGGTATAATCGGCACAATTAAAAATAATGTAAGGAGCGTTTTCCTTCAATTTACCTATTTCAACAGCATAACGATACATAAGTTCGGCAAATGTGGTTTTACCAACGCCGGTAGGTCCTATCAGAAAAGTATGCAGCCCGTTAGGAGGATAAATAATGGCTCCAATTGCTTGCTTTATTTGGTTCTTAAGGCTTGAATCCGCGCCAATCATCGTATTAAAAATCCGCTTGGCGGCTTCTGCCCTGCTTTCGCCATTGGAAAAAAACGGATCGACAGCAACACTTGGCTGAACGCATCGCTCATCCGTTCTTTTCAGACAGGACTCCATCAGTTCAAAAAAACTTGTTCTGTCTTCAAAGACAGCTTGTGTAAAGCTCATACCAAAGCGATGTTCCAGGACATGCTTAGCAAAATACACGACCGGTTTACCGGCTACTTTAATTACAGCCTGTTCGCCCACTAGACGGTTCAACTCCCTGCTAACATTAGCCCGGTCAATATGAAGCTCACCGGAAATACCAACAGTATGCATGCCATAATCAAAAATATCTGCAGTCTCTATATTTTTCTCAGAATGTCTCTTCAGCAACTGATAAATGCGTTCTTTCCGGCTTGAACTCTTGTCCATATTTACATCCTCTCTCAATGACACAATTCATCTTCTATTATACTGCAAACAACACACTTCCGACACACATAAGACACAGTTCCTCTTGCAAAAAACTAAGCAGCACAAACTGCTTAACCCCCCCCTCCTATTCTGACACACATAGCTGCAATTATTAATAACAATCCCTGTTTTTTCCCACATTATCGGCATTTTGCTTGACACACATATCCAAATTTCAATTTGGCATGCTACTTGCAATAAGAATAAGCAGCAACGTAATGAAATAACAAGAAATGATCATTGCGAGTGTCGATTCAGGAGGTGGAAAAATGGTTGGAATATTAATTGCAACACACGGAAAACTTGCCGAAGGGCTTTTAGATGCCGCAGAGTTAATCATTGGAAAACAAAAAAAATGCAATATCTTAAGTGTATTGCACGGAGATGATATCAATGCCTTTGGTAAATCCATTTGCCAAAATGTCTTGGAATTGGATGACGGCGATGGAGTCCTGCTATTTACCGATTTGTTCTCTGCCAGCCCGGCTAATCAAGTGGCATTAAATTATCCGCAAATGAAAACCCACAAAATTAAAGCCATTACCGGCGTGAACTTGCCAATGCTATTAGAAGCTATCGGCAAAAGAATACTAAACGAAGATTTGGACAGCATGACGGAAGCCGCCATACTGGCAGCACATGGCGGCATCAAAGACTTGCTTGCTGAACTCAGCAAAAATAAAGCCGTGTAGGCAAAAGGAGAAAATTTGAAATGGCAAAAATCGTTCTAGCCCGTATTGATGACCGACTAATTCACGGACAGGTGATGACAGCCTGGCTGCAATTTGTCGGCGCTAACCATATTGTTATCATTGATGACGAAACAGCAGCCGATGAATTTCTCAAATCAGTTATTGCCATGGCTGTTCCCCGGGAAATTAAACTGGATATTTATCATTGTACGGAAGCCGCAGCAGCCATTCAGAAAATGAAGGATACTGAAAGAATTATGCTGCTTGCCAAAGTCCCGGAAAGTTTTTTAACGCTGTTAGAAACAGGACTGTCACTGCCCAAAATAGTCATTGGCGGTATGGGCGCCAATCCGGAACGCACGAAATTCTACAAAAACATTTCTGCCTCGCCGCAGGAAAGAAAAACCTTTAAACAAATCATCACCCATGGCACGGAGCTGGTGATTCATATTATTCCTGACCAGCAGGCAGTTGGTGTGGAAGAATATTTAAAATAAAACTTAAAAGAAAGGAGACTCAGAATGTTATTAGAAGGAAAATCGGTGGTCATAACCGGGGCCGGCAGCGGTCTTGGCGCAGCTGCAGCAAAAGCGTTTGCGCAAGAGGGAGCAGCTATTGCTGTGCTTGACCTTAATGAATCAGCCGCCGAACGTACCGCGGCAGAAATCATTGCCTGCGGAGGCAAAGCGATATATCAAAAAGTAGACGTTACCAGTAAAACCTCTGTTTGGGCTGCCGGCGATACCGCAGCAAATGAATTTGGCTGCATCGATATATGGCTGAACTGCGCTGGCATATCCAAAATACTGCCGTTTCTTGACTGCACAGAAGAAATTTGGGATTCAACATTAGCTGTTAATCTTAAAGGTGCATTTTTATGTTGCCAAAATGCCGTAACACACATGCTTCAAAACAAGAATGGCGGAGTCATTATCAATCTATCTTCCCAATCCGGAAAAAAGGCAGGAGCTCAATATCAGGCCTATTGTGCAAGCAAATTTGGCGTTATTGGCTTAACACAATCCATTGCTTTGGAATTTGCCCGCAAGGGAATCCGTGCCAACGCTATTTGTCCGGGCGTAGTGCCAACCCCTATGTGGGATAAACAAGTCACCGACTATGCACGCAAACGTAATATGACTCCTGAGGAAGTCATGCCTTATTTCTGCAAGACTATTCCGCTCGGCCGTGTTTGCAGTTATAAAAATTTTACTGATATGGCATTATTTCTAGCCAGTGAGCAATCAGAATATATGACCGGCCAAGCCTTAAATCTGACTGGCGGCAGTCTGCTATCTTAATAAACTGCAACTGTCTCCTAAGTAAGCTTTCACCTGCAAATTTTTAACGGGAGGATTATATAACATGTCGATAGATATTGTTCAGGCCATATTGATTGGTGTCGTTTACTACCTGGGATTTAACGGAACCCCCTGGCTGACCAACCTGGGAGCCACTATTGCCAACAGACCTTTGATTGCCGGTACGTTAGTAGGATTTATACTTGGTGATCCGGTAACCGGCTGCATTATCGGCGCAGCCATCAATTTACCCTATCTGGCTTATATCTCGGCAGGCGGTACTGTTCCGATGGATCCCGGCTTAGCCGGCACGATGGGAACCGCTTTAGCCATGGCCGCCGGCGCAACACCACAGGTAGCCGTGTCTTTAGCCGTTCCCATTGGACTACTGGGCACAATGTTGTTCACGCTGAGAATGACGGTGGATATCGCCTTTGTCCATATGGCTGATAAAGCCGCCGCCGAAGGAGATTATCGAAAAGTAAACTTTTTTAATGTCGTCCCGCCTCAATTATTTCTTGCCTTTATCACCATCGTGCCCGTAGCCCTAGGTGTATATTTTGGCGCAGATATCATGACCCGGATGATTCAGTCGCTCAGCGGAACACCGCTTCATGTTCTTACAGTGATTGGCGGTGTATTGCCGGCTTTGGGCATTGCCATGAATTTGCGGGCAATCGTCAACAAATATATCCTGCTGTTCTTCCTGATCGGCTTCATTCTTCAGGTGTATTTCCATGTTCCCATTATCACTATCTCCATTATTGGCTTCATCATTGCCATACTTTACACAGAACTTTCCATGAAAGATCAGGAGGCGAGATAAATGACCGGACAAGAAAAACCAGACCAAGCTTTGCTTAAAAAAAGTGATGTGGTAAAATCCTTCTGGTTATGGATGTTTTTCTATGTATCCAACTATAATTACGAACGGCTGATGGCTAATGGTTTTGTCCACGCTTTATCTCCCATTCTCAAAAAACTGTATGGTCATAACAAAGAAGAGTCAACGCTGGCCCTACAACGCCATCTGGCATTCTTCAATACCGAACCTCATTTTGGCAGCATTATTGGTGGAATTACCATTGCGCTGGAGGAACAACGGGCAAAAGGCAAACCAATCAGCGATCAAATGATAAATGGTCTAAAGACCGGCTTAATGGGACCGCTTGCCGGCATAGGCGACACCCTATGGCAAGGCACCTTAACACCGATCCTCCTTTCCTTTGCGCTCAGCATCTCCTCGCAGGGAAATTTACTCGGAGTCGGCCTGTATATTATCCTGATGCCGTTGATTATGTTCACAATCGCCTATAACCTGTGGATGAAAGGTTATTTTCTCGGCCGTGAGGGTCTTCAGAAAATCATGGCCGGCAATATGATCCAAAAAGTAATGACCGTAGCACAAACCATGGGTGGCATCGTATTAGGAGGTCTTAGCGCCAGCTTCGTCACTCTGTCCACTCCGGTTTCTTTCCAACTCGGAGAATCAGTGCTAAAATTACAGGCCGATGTATTGGATAAATTGTTATTAGGCTTTTTACCCTTAGTAACGACATTATTCACTTTATATCTATTGAACAAAAAAATGAAATCCACAACCGTTTTATGCATTATCACTATTCTGTCAGGGGTCGGAGCAGCATTCGGTATATTTTAAGATCTAACGCACTCTGGGCACACCCCAAAGTAAAGCGCTTCAGTAGGCATCTCCCTACTGAAGCGCTTTATTGCATGTATCTGTCGATTTCACTTAAAACCTAAAGTTGTTTTCACCAAAGCAGAACTCTTTTCCCTTGGAAAAGTTACACCTGATACGTTAACTCCTGCCGGTTAATTAGATTAAGGACTTCCTCGCGCAGCTCAAGGAACTGGTCCGAATACCGGGTGCGGTTGGAATTATCGCCGCTAATCTTATAGGTAAATTCCGTTTTAAGCTCCCGGAGGATTCGACCGGGCCGTTTGGACATGACGATGACTCTGGTGCCCAAGGATAGCGCTTCGTCCACATCATGAGTAATAAACAAGATGGTGCATTTGGAATCCCACCAGATATTTCGTACCAATATCTGCATTTGTTCCCGGGTTAAGGCGTCCAAAGCGCCAAAGGGCTCATCCATCAATAGCACCCGTGGCTTGTTGACCAACGACCTGGCAATGGCAACGCGCTGTTTCATGCCGCCGGACAACTCATAGGGCTTGCAATGGCGAAACTCCCTTAGTCCCACCTTATCTATATATTCCTCCGCCAGTCTGCGGCTCTCATGGACCGGGATGTTTCTCATTTTCAGGCCAAACATGACGTTTTCCATTACATTGAGCCATGGATACAGAGGGGGCTGCTGAAAAACCACCCCACGATGCCAGTCGGCTCCATTGATCGGTTCGCCATCCATAACGGCCGTACCGGCAGTGGGCGATATAAAGCCGGCTATAATCTTCAAGAGAGTGCTTTTGCCGCAACCGGAAGGGCCCAGCAGGCAGACAAACTCTCCCTCCGTCAACGTAAGATCAATATGTTCCAGAGCATTGTCATCCTTATTCGAGTTATAGCTCAGTGACACATCTTTTAAAGCGACTACTGCAGTTTTCTCTAGCCTGCCCTGACCGTCTACAGCCATCATGTTGCCGTCAACCTCCTGTTTGCCCGCCTATTTTAAAGCGCCTTCAATATATGTAGCATTAATTCCCTGATCAAACGTCTCTTGTCCCGGCGCACTTTCAATGGCTTTTTGCTCAACCAGGAAATCAGCGGTTGCTTTTAAGATTTTAGCCAAATCGCCTTTCTTGGCACTGGTCCCGAAATACTTATCGGAAAGCTGATCTTTCGCCGACAGCCAGATTAATTCCTTAGTCTGATTCAAGGCATCAGCCTTGTCAATATTGAGACCCTTAGCCAGGGCTTCGGCAGCCTCATCGGGATTGCTTTGATACAGGTCATGCGCTTTTTGCTGTACCTTGATGTATTTTGCCACAATATCAGGATACTTTTGAGCAAACTCTTTGCTTACCACACCGACATCGGCTGTTACGATGCCTTTTTCGGCCAGCTTGCCGCTATCAGTCAGCGTTTTTCCATCGGCCAGCAATTTGCCCAATACCGGGTTCCAGACATAAGCGGCGTCAATATCGCCCCGCTGCCAGGCAGCAAAGATATCAGGCGGCTGCATATCAAGAATTTTCACTTCCGAAGGATTGACGCCTTCCAGCTTCAACGCATTAAGCAAACTGTAATGAGCCGTCGAACTAAACGGTACCGCTACCTTCTTGCCTTTTAAATCCTTAATGGAATTGATATTGGCACTATTTTTTACCGCCAGCGACTCGGCCGCACCAATGACATCATGAATCCAGAAAACCTCGTAGCCAACTCCTTTGGCAATCCCTACCGCTGCAGGCGTTGTGCCCACCAGGGCAATGTCGATGCTCTTCGACGCAAAGGCATTATTGACATCGCGACCGGAATCAAACTTTTTGAAGTTTACCTTCACACCCAGTTCACTTTCATACCAATTCTTCACTTTAGCGACAATTTCATCATTAGGAATATCCTGAAAGCCGATATTCACAACTTCCGGTTTCGCCGCCTCAGTGGCAGCCGTTTTGGTGTCCGGGCTCTTGCCGCAGCCGGTTAACTGCACTGCTAAAGCAAGAATAAGTCCGCTGGCCAGTAACAGCCTCTTTAATTTTTGTTTCATACATAAATCCCCTCTTTTGTTTTATTCTTTACCTTTCCAAGGTATGACCTTGCTCTCAATAGTCCGGATCATTCCATCCAAAATAATACCGGTAATACCCATAATAAAAATGCCGACAAAAATGATATCGCTTCGCAAAAATTTGCTGGCATCAAGCACCATCCAGCCTATACCGGTCACCGCCGCCACCATTTCCGCTGCCACCAGCGTGGTATAGGCAACCCCGATGGTTGTTCTCAGGCCGATGAATATATCCGGCAGGCACGCGGGAAAAACCACATGAAAGAAAATCTGCCTGCTGCTTGCACCAAGTGTATAGGCCCCGTCAATATAGTCTTTCTTTATCTTTTGCACGCCGGCCACGCAGGAAAGATAGACCGGGGCAAAACCAGCCAGGTATAACAGTGCTATTTTAGAGGAGTTCTCAATCCCCATCCATAGCACTAGCAGCGTATAATAGGCCAGCGGTGGCAACGGCCGGTAAAACTCAATCAGAGGATCGACAATGGCCCGCGCTTTGGAGTTATAGCCGCAAATCAGCCCCAGGGGGATCGCGGTAATAACGACTAATAAGAAGGAAGTGATTAAACGTACCAGACTATCACCCAAATGAACGAGCAAACTATTATCTTTATAACCACTCCGGGCAATTTCAAAGAAACTGGCCACCACTTTATAAGGTGAAGGAACAACAATATCGGAAACAAGCTTTAACTCGGTAAGAATATACCACAGCAGTAAAAGCAAAATCACCGTACTCGCTGTCAGCAGCCGTTCTATCGTCACCTGCTTCCTGATAAAATAGGCAATATTCATAGTAACCTCCTTCCCCTACGGCAGCAGAACTCATAGCTTAACATGAGCCAGCGCTTGGGCAAACGCCCCGACAATTCGATCAATCCCCTCTTTCGTCACAATCAGCGGCGGTGCCGTGTATAACACGTTATTGTAATCGGGAACACTGCGCACCATCCTGCCAATAATCACGCCCGCCTGCTTGGCTTCCGCCACAATCCGGGCCAGGTGTGTTTCATGGAGCGGCTTCTTGGATTTCTTATCCTCAACCAGTTCGATACCGGCCAGCAAGCCTTTGCCGCGGACTTCACCCACTACAGGATATTTCTCCAGCTCTTTAAGGCCCTCCAGCAGATACGCTCCCATCTGCGCACTGTTCTCCGCCAGTTTTTCGTCTTCAATAATCCGGATGTTCTCCAGGGCTGCCGCTGAAGCGCCGGCACAGCCGCCGAAGGTGCTGATATCCCTGAAATACCCGGTCGGATCTTCCAGCTCGGTTAAGAACTGATCAAAGATACTCTTGCGGGCAACCGTTGCCGATATGGGCATATAACCGCTGGCCAGTCCCTTAGCCAGGGTGATCATATCCGGCTCAACTGCGTAATGCTGATGCCCGAACATGCGGCCAGTGCGGCCAAAACCGGTAACGACCTCATCCATAATGAGCAGCACTTCGTATTTCCGGCAAATCTCCTGGAGGACCGGATAATACTCGGCAACCGGCGGAATGATCCCGCCACCCGCGGTAACCGGCTCGACAATCACCGCCGCCACACTGTCCTCGCCTTCCCTTTGTATCACCGTCTCCAGAGCACGGGCACAGTCGATGTTGCAGGCAGGATAGCACTTGCCCAATTCGCACCGGTAACAGAGAGCATGGGGAATTGCGGCAAAGCCTTCCGGTAAGGGCCCGAATTTCACCTTTCTCTCCTGCTGACCGCTGCTGGCCAGCGCACCTAGTGTAGTGCCATGATAGTCCCGGTTGCGGTAAATAATTTTATATTTTTTCTTATCCGGATATTTCTCGCTAAAATACTGTCTGGCAATTTTATAGGACTTTTCATTCGCCTCGGAACCACTGTTGGATATATACACTTTAGGCAAGTCCGGCAACAACGAGGCCAGTTTTTGCGCCAATAAAATATAAGGAGGCGTTGCCATCGATCCGGCATAGTAAGGCAGCTTTTTCAATTGCCCGGCAATAGCCTGTATGATGGAATCCCTGCCGTAGCCGACATTGACTGCCCAGACCCCGCCTGATAAGCCGTCTACATATTCCCTGCCGTAAATGTCTTTAAGAATAAAACCGTTTCCTTCCGCCATAATCGGCGGTTCCTGACTTTCAAAGGCCCTGTGATTGGTAAGATGGAGCCATAAATGATCCCGGTGGAGTTTTACCAATTCATCGACCTCTAAACTGCCTGCTGCACTCATCCAAAAGCCTCCCTGCCTATCGCATATCCATATAATCATCATCAGGATGTCCGAACAACTAAAATTTGAAAATAAAACTACCTAGCAGAGCCATATGACTAAACCGGTGATTACAGGAATTTTTTAACTGATCGCCGCTTCCTCTTGTCTATGTATGGCCTGGAATATTCCCTTTGCGCCTTGCTCTTCAGCAAGAAATGGCATTCCAAAATAAAAAGGCTAAGAGCATACCCAAAATGGGAATGACCTTAGCCTTCAGTTTGTCTGATCAGCCTGCTAAGCATTATGTTATATCATTTATACCGTAAAAGAAGTTGTCCTGTCAATAGTTTATTTTACGAACAACTTGCTCATTTGCGGTTGTCCGTACATCCGTATGCTGTTATAATAAAACAAAAATTGATTTTACGCAACTGTTTTTTTCAATACTTTTTGCGAGGAAAGGATGTCCTCATTTTGCTGGATAAAACAAATTCGATTCCCCTGCATTTGCAGGTGCGGAATTTTTTACGCAATGAAATATTAAAAGGCACTTATACGGAAAAAATCCCTCCCGAATTTGATCTGATGGATAAATTCGGCGTAAGCCGCGCAACCATCCGCCGGGCGATTCAAACCCTGATCGAAGATGGGGTTTTGGAAACGCGCCACGGCCTGGGTACCTTCGTCGCCGTAAGACCGATCGAAGAATGGCTGGGCAACTTAAGCAGCTTCTTTGATATTGTGGAAGAAATGGGCATGAAGCCTAATATTCGAATGCTAAGCCAGGGCATTGTTCCCGCGCCGCAGGACGCCGCCAAAATATTTAAACAGGCCGAAGTTTACGAAACCAACAGGCTGCGGCTGGCCAATGCCACCCCTGTTGTACTGGAAAAACAGTACTACCCCTTAGAATACGGACTCAAATTAGCCGAATTCGATTTAAACAACGTTTCCACCTACGATATATTCGAAACCAAGCTCGGCATCAACCTTTGGGAGGCCAAGCAATCCATCGCGGCGATCATTCCCACGGCCGCCGAGAAAAAATTGCTGGGTCTCACTTCCGAACCCTGCTGCGCCCTCCTGTCCAAACGGTTGGTCACCGATGCCGACGGCAACCCCGTCGAGTATGAGAAAAGCATCTACCGGGCCGATATGTACGCGTTCCGCATTAACTTGACCCGGAAAAGAAAACTGTAAAGGTTACACATATCCACAGATTTCTGTTTTGTGTTTGAAATGAATTCCCCGGCAGCTATATCTATGCCTTCTGCGAGTCATGTTCAATAGTCTTCCCCAAAATAGACAAGACACCCTCCCCGCCTATATGTGGCGGTTCGAGAGTGTCTTGCCTGTTCTTACAGCAGTTTTTCAATATCCGGTTTCATAGCCGACGGGGAGGTCGTAGGTTCGTAGCGCCCTACGACCTTTCCTTCCCGGTTAACGAGAAACTTGGTAAAATTCCATTTGATGCCGTCGCCTTCCAACAATTCCGGAAAACGCTCCTTTAGTACCTCTTCCAGTTTACCGGCGATCGGATGCCCCGAATCAAATCCCCGGAAGGGGGCCTGCTCCGTCAGATAGACAAACAAGGGATGGGCATTTTTGCCGCGGACTTCTGTTTTCTCAAACAGGGGGAAGCTAACTCCATAAGTAAGCTGGCAGAATTGCCGTACCTCCTCATTGCTGCCCGGTTCCTGCTCCGCGAATTGGTTGCTGGGAAAACCAAGAATCTCCAGGCCCTGACCAGCATAGTCATTATAGAGTGCTTGCAGTTCCTCGTACTGAGGAGTAAAACCGCACTTGCTGGCAGTATTCACAATCAGCAGCACTTTGCCTTTAAAATCTGCCAACGAAACGGTTTTGCCATCCATGTTCTTGACTTGAAAATCATAAATATTCATGATCGTTTGCCTCCTTTAGTCCTGTCTTTTCGCCGGATTGCGCCTTCCTAACACGGTCAGGCGTTTCGGTCCTTGTCAAAAGAAATCGGCATAATACTAGGATGGCCGGTTAACAACGGGCTAATACCGCTTCCTACCGCCTCCGCTATTTCACTGCAGCCGGATACTGGTCATAGTCAATCATCGTGCCAACACCGAAGTGAACATAAATATCAGGATATCCATCCACCGGTATCCAATAGCCAATGATGGATTTACCACCTGATTCACCCTTGCAAAAAGCGGCCTGCTGAGAGGCCAGTGCCCGGTTCGCCTGGCAGCCTTTGTGCCGTTCCGGACCGCCAATGGTAGAACACTTGATGCCCGGCACGCCCCCCGCCTTGCTACAGGCCGCATTCACAGCCAGAATCTCCCGGCTTTTATGTACCAGCATAACCGGTTCAGGAAAATTCCCCCACATCATTTGAAACGCTTCAATGACTTTCGCATCGGTCATAACAATCATTCCTCCTCGATTATTTCTATCGTACTTTGTCTTTATACTTGCTGTGCTTCCTTTTGCCTCCTTTATTGTACTGCTTTCTACTCTATATAACGGCAATAGCTCCATTTTATTGCAGATGCTGCTCTACTTTTTTGCCCGGTAGCGGCGACCGATACGCCGGGATGAAGATTACTAATCCATTCCACCAGAAAAAGGAATTTATCATTGACAAAAATCCCCAGTCGGATTTATAATTTGACCAGTTCAAACTTTTTGAGGTGAAATGCATGCCCCGAACTCCCCAGGACCCCAAAATCCGGGTCGATGAAATTTTAGATACGGCCGAACCTTTATTTGCGGCAAATGGCTACCGCCAAACAACAGTCCAGGATATCACCAACAAAATGGGCGTTGCCAAGGGAATGATCTATTATTACTTTAAATCGAAGGAAGAAATACTGGAAGCAGTGATCAACCGTCAAATCTCCATCCTGCTGACAGATATGCAGAATATGGCCTGCTCCAATCTTATCCCGCCGCCCCAAAAGCTTGAATTGATGATAAATTCCATGTATCATACAGCGCAATACAAAGATGGCTTGCTCCTGGATTTTTTATATGATGAGAAACATTTGCATATCAAAAATAAAATTATCCGCCAAAGTGCGCTCTTACTTAAACCATGGCTTTTAAAAGTAATTGAAGATGGAGTTGAAAAGGGCTGTTTCCAGGCTTCTCACCCCCCTATCGCCCTCAATTTTATCATGTCGACCCTGCACTGTATTACGGACGCATTATGCGAGAAAACACCGGACGAACAAATGGCCTGCCATCTAAAAATAGCGGGATCTCTCATTGAAAAAATATTGGCATTGCCCGAAGCAACTTTGCACTTGTCGCTTAAATAAATAAACCAACAAATCATTCCAATAGAACTTTATTGGATATTTTTTTAATTATTAATTGACCCGGTCAAATTATGTCATGTTGAAAATACGCACAAATGAGGTCCAAAGTGCGGGAATAGCATCCATCTGCTCACCGGCATATCCATGATTCTTATCTATTACTAACCAGCAAAATGGGATCGGGAAAAATAAGGGGGTGTCGGTCAATATGGAATGGCTTCAAAAGCTATCGCTGTGGTGGGTTGCAGGCATAGTATTAATCGCTGGCGCACTGTTTATGACGAGGATATTTGCCCTTTTTTCCAAATGGTTTTTCCTTCCTTTTGACGATAAAGAGGAATCGGCGCGACATCATCACCATAAATAGCTGACCATGGAGAAGAGGAACTGACAGCGATCGCTAACCCTGCGGAGATCAGCCGCTTACAGGTATAAAAACAGGAATTAAGCATTATTTATTAAGGGAGGCGAATGAAGTGTTAACCAAAGAGGAGTGCAAGGCTGCCCTGCAAAAAAGAATATTAGCGCTGGCAGGTACGAGTCTGGATGAGGCCTCGGCCGCTGACAAATACGCCGCGCTGGCCAGCCTGATCCGCGATTACATCGGTCAGCGCTGGGTGGATACCACCCGTTACTATGACGACCAAAAGCAAAAACAGGTGTACTATTTCTCCATTGAATTTTTACCGGGTCGCTTACTGGACACCAATCTGCGCAATCTCGGCCTTAGGGAGGTTTGGTGCGAGGCCCTTGCCGAACTCGGCATCGACTACACCGAACTGGCAAACGCCGAACGGGACGCCGGTCTCGGTAACGGCGGACTGGGACGGCTGGCAGCCTGCTTTCTGGATTCCCTGGCATCGCTCGGCCTGCCCGGTCACGGTTGCGGTATCCGCTATACCTACGGCCTGTTTGAACAGTCCATTATCGACGGCGTACAAGTGGAAAAACCGGACACCTGGCTAAGCGATCTGGATATCTGGGAATACCGCAAAGCCGGCAAAGCCGTTACGGTAGAATTCGGGCCGCCGCTGGGCACAGTTAAGGCCGTACCCTACGATATCCCGGTTATCGGCTTTGACAACCGGACTGTCAACACCCTGCGTCTGTGGAGCGCCGAACTGCGTGACGGCTTAAATGTCAATTATTCCAGCCTCACACCGGGTGACATCCGCAAACTGTTGGAATATAAGAACTGGGTGGAGGCTATTTCACAAATTCTGTATCCTGACGACCGTTATGAAGAAGGCCGCCATTTGCGCCTCGTCCAGGAGTACTTCCTGGTTTCGGCCGGACTCAAAAGCATTATCCGCCATATTAAGCGCAAGCAGGGTTCCAATCTGTCCTATCTGGCCAACCAGATTGCCATCCATATCAATGACACCCATCCGGCGCTTGCTATTCCCGAACTCATGCGCATTCTCATGGATGAGGAAGGCATGGGCTGGGACGAAGCGTGGGACATCACCACCCATACCATCTCCTACACCAATCACACCGTCCTGCCGGAAGCACTGGAAAAATGGCCGGTCGATCAGTTGCGGAGCCTGCTGCCCCGTATCTATGAAATCATTCACGAAATAAATGAACGGTTCTGCGCCGAACTGTGGAAGCGCTATCCCGGCGAATGGGACCGCATTGCCGCCATGGCCGTCATTGCCGACGGTTTTGTCAAGATGGCCCATCTGGCAGTAGCCGGCAGTCACAGCGTCAACGGCGTGGCCGAGCTGCACAGCCGGATTCTCCAGGACGATCTCCTGCACCTGTTTTATCAGCATACGCCGCAAAAATTCAACAACAAAACCAACGGCATTACCCATCGCCGCTGGCTGCTTTCCGCCAATCCCGGCTTAGCCGGCTTAATTACCGATACCATCGGCCCCGCCTGGCTGCAGCGGCCCACTGAGTTGGAAAGGCTGCTGCCCTTTGCCGCCAGTACGGCTTTCCAGCAAAAGCTGACGGCCGTAAAACAGGACCGGAAAGAAGCCCTGGCCAAATTTATTTTTGACAACTATCACATTACCCTTGATACCCATTCACTGTTCGATGTACAGGTCAAGCGCATTCATGCCTATAAACGCCAGCTCCTGAACGCGCTGCGGATCATGGAGCTTTATCAGCGGCTAAAAGCCGATCCCGGGCTGGACATTCTGCCCCGTACCTTTATCTTCGCCGGCAAAGCGGCGCCCGGCTATTACCTGGCGAAAAAAGTAATCCAGCTTATTGTCACTCTGTCCAAACAAATCAACAACGATCCCGCCATCCAGGATAAGCTCAAAATCGTATTTTTAGAAAACTATAATGTATCGTTAGCGGAACTAATTATTCCCGCCGCCGATATCAGTGAGCAGATTTCCACTGCCGGCAAAGAAGCCTCCGGCACCAGCAATATGAAATTCATGATGAACGGCGCCATCACGATCGGTACTTTAGACGGCGCCAATGTGGAAATCCGCGAGGCTGTAGGCGATGAGAATATTGTCATTTTCGGCCTCACGGCCGAAGAAGCAACCGCCTGCTACCAGACCGGCCAGTGCGACCCAATGATCATCTACAATCAGGATGAACGGGTAAGAAATTGCGTCAACCAATTGATCGACGGCAGCCTCCCCGTTATCGGCGATGAATTCAAACCGCTTTATGAGTATTTGCTGCATCCCAACGGTGCTTTTCTGGAGCTGCAGGACTTTGCCGCCTACCTGGACGCCCAGGCCAAAATCGACCGGTTGTTCCGGAACAAACACGCCCGCTGGCAAATGGCCATCAAGAATATTGCTCATTCCGGCCGCTTTTCCAGCGACCGTACCGTCAAAGAATATGCCGATGCCATCTGGCATATCCGGCCGGCTGAAATCCCGCAACGGTAGCGGGCACCGGGCCGCAACCTATTCAATCCTCTTGTTGTCCCTCCAACAAAACAACAAAGCCAAAAATCCTGCCATCCACAGGGATCGCAGGATTTTCTTTTTCATATAGCTGTTTTTATTGGGCAAGCAGCGCCAGCATCTTCAAATGTGTGTGCACGCCCTGATGACTGACTTCCAGTGCCCGGGCCATAGTCAACTGCTCCTTGGCCGGCGCGGCCTGCCCCAGCCCCAGGTAGCCCAATCCCAGCAAATAACGGCAGTGTATTTGGTTCTTCTTATTCAGATCTTCATCAAAGATCAGAAAATCCGGTAAAGACACGGCAAAATAGTCAATCGCCACTTCATCATACAAATGGGCTTCACCATAGTTAATCAGCTTGTTGAACCGGCTTTTGGCCTGTTTATCGTTCCCCAGTGCCAGCAAGGCCAGCCCCTGATAAAAAATGGTCTCCGGTGGCTGATCGTTGTAGAACATGGCGCTGGCCGGTTCCTCCAAGCCCCAGGAGGCCTGTTGATAACAGGCTTCGGCCTTGGCGTCAAGCCCCATCGCCCGGTAGGCGAACCCCAGATAGTAATAAATATCGTTTTCCTGCGCTCCGGCCAGCTTGCCTTCACCCAGGTTTTCCGTATAGGCAAGCGCTTGTTCCAGATGCTTGACCGCTTCGGCAAACTCCTGCCGGCCGATGCTGCTCTTGGCTATTTCCACCTGGGCATACACATACTGCCGGGTCACCTTGCCCTCGCCGCCCTCCCAGGGGTGGAACTGCCTGACGCCTAATAACTGCTGCGCTTCTTCAAAGTCACCGGATAAATTGAGCAGCGTAACATATTCAATATACAGATCATCCCGCTGTTGGAGCAAATCCTGATGCTCCCGGTATAGAGCCAGCCGCGCCTGCCAGGGTCTGTTGAGCTTTTTGTACAGTTGGTCAAGCTCCAGAAACACCCGGGCATCAGCGGGATTAAGCGAAAACGCCGTTTCCAGCGCCGCCTGAGCCCGGGCCGCATCGTGCCGTTTATTATAATAGGCCAGCGCCAGGTTCCGGTGAACCGTGGCAAAGGACGACTCGCTCGCTGCAGACTCCTCCCAGCAGGCAATCGCCTGATCCGGTTGTCTTTTGTCGTACCACAGATTGCCCAGATAATAGGCCGCTCTGGCAGCCGCCGGCAGAGCTTTACCGGCGGCCTGCAGCACGGCAATATCCTCCAGACGGTTAGGGAAACAATAATCGGGACTGGCGTTTTCTGCCAGCTTATAGTAATCTGCCGCCTGCGGTGACTGCAATTGCTCATAATAATATCCCAAATAGTAATATATCATCGGTGAAATTTCACGTTCATCCCGCTCTTGCCCGGTCAGACGCACCAGTACCTGCACCGCTTCTGTCAGGAAACCTGCCGCCGCGTAATCCGCCGCCAGAGCCAGATAGTTATGCTCGCGGTCCCCCAGTATAGCTGTCAGCTTTCCATCCAGAGCGGCGGCTTTTTTTTCATCCCCGCTGCCGCCGGCCAGTAAATAGCTCTCATAATAGGCGCCAAAATCCAGCGGATCAAGCTCTATCGTCTCCTGGGCCAACCTCTCCGCCGCTTCCCGGCGGTTTAAGATCCGCAACACCGCGGTTTTCAACAGGCGGGCCCGGCAACTGTGGTAATTGCGCACCAGCGAACGCTCCACATGGGCCAGCGCGGTTTCATAGTCCCCGTTGATACAATCAAGCTGTGCCAGCGCATAATACCCTGCATCCTGCCAGGCGGCATTCCATGCCGACTTATAAAAGGCGGCATAGGCTTCCTTCAGCTTGCCCTGATACCGTAAAGCCAGGCCCAGATGATAGTAAGGCTCACCGTCATAGGGATTGGGGTTATGCCGCGTAGCCGTTTTAACAGCCGCCCGGAAATACTTCTCACTTGCCGCGAACTGGCCCCGGCGCAGCAATAAAGCGCCATAGGCATTGTTAAGCCGCAGGTCCTCCGGGTCACGCGACAAGCCTTCCCGGTAATACCTGTCCGGTTCATACGTGGCATGCCGGTATTGTTCCAGATGCAAGCCGGCAAGGTATAAGGCTTCCGTGTTCGGCAAACTCCGGGGATTGGCCGGTATGGCCCTGGCCGCAGCCGGCGGTGGCTGTAAACCTTCCTGCTCCGGGCGATAGGCGATCAGTTCCGTATGCTCGCCGGCCATGACGCGCAGCCGCAGTCCCTGTTCCGTTTCTCCCGCTATGTCGACCACTGCCGTAAAGGCTTGGGCCGGCGACAAATCGGCCCGGCAGGACAAATATAGCTTCGCCCCGCTCAGTTCAATCAGTGCAGCCGGATAACAGGCCGTGGCATATACTCCCACAAAAGCCTTACCGTCCTTTAACTCCAGACTGACAGCCGCCCGGGTATTGGCGTTTTTGACAACCCCAATTTCCTTGTAAGGCATAAAGTACTGTGTAAACGTTTTTTCTTCGTTAGGCTGCAGCCAGCTAAAATCAGGCTGATTGTCGGTGAACACCCCGGTCATCAATTCCACATACGGGCCATCCCCATCTGTCAGGTTGCGGTCCCAGGCTTTGCCGAAATCACCGCAGCCCCAGGTCCACTGCTTCTTGCCCGGTGAAATATGATGGTTGGCCACATGTAGAATGCCCGCTTTTGCCGAATGGTCATAGCCTCCGATAAAATCATAGTCCGAATGCTGTGCCATATAGGAGGTGGGGACCGGAATATTTTTGTACCAGGAGATATCCACGCCGGCCGAATAATCCATTTTGTAATACACGCCGGTGGCAATCGGAAATTTGGAAACATCCCGTTTTCCGTGATCAAAAACAGCGTGCACATCGGGTGGAAAAACCGACTGAGTATGCTCGTTGACCGCCACCGCCGGGTTCGCCCACCAGAGGAAGGTCTGCGGCTGATTCGTGCGGTTGTACAACTGGCCGGTAATCTCCAGGAATGCCTTGCCGGGATAAAGGGTAAAACCGGCCATCCCCTTGGTACCGTACATCCGGTCGATTTCACTGACCCACAGCGTCTTGCTGCCGTCATTATTCTCCCTGATCTCATATTCTACCGGTCCAAACGTATTGGGCCGGTGATGCTGCGGCCAATTAAATTCAATACCACCGGAAATCCAGGGGCCGGCCAGCCCCACCAGTGCCGGCTTAATCACCCGGTTGTAGTAGACAAAATCGTAACCGTTGGTTTTATCCAGCGCCCGTTGTATCCTACCGCCCAGTTCCGGCAGCACCATAATCTGCAAATACTGGTTTTCCAAAAAAACTGCCTTGTACCGCTTAGTCGTTATTTCGTCATATATTTTATCAATCACCGGATAAGGATACACTTTTCCCGAACTGCCCTGGTATACCCGTTTTTCCAGAAACATCGGATTCTTATCCGGTTTCCCCACCGGATAGGTAGGAATCTCCACCCATTCCTCCCGGATCTCTACGTTGCAATCCTTTTGCATGATCGCGCCTCCCGCAGCCAATTATTTTACTATTTTGCTTTCATTATAAATGCATAAAGTCCAGTAATCATTACTAATAATTGCCCATTAGTTTATAAATATTGCCCTTTATTATTTTCTTTTTTCACCAGATAAGCGCGTACAAATCCATTCAATTCACTGTCGATTTATCGTATAATAGGATTAGCTTATGATCAGTTATTTTACAGTCATCGCTGCCTCAATTACAGGAAGGGTGATACCATGCACGTCATTGAAAAGGGAGTATTAGACCACTCCCAAGCCTATTTTTACACTCCCAGCCAATTGGCCAAGTCCATTCTTTTCTATGTGATTTGCGCCGGACACTTTTATTGCGACAGTAATTATCACCTCAAGCGCCAGTCTTACAACAGCTTTTTACTTATGTATATCCGTGCCGGCGAGGGGACGGTCTGGTTTGATGATAAAGTGGTCACCGCCAGAGCGGGCGATATCGTGCTGCTCAACTGCTACCGCCCGCACGCCTATAGCACTGACGGCTGGGAAACCCTGTGGTGCCACATCGACGGCAATATCTGCACCGAATATTTTAACCTGATCTATAATCGCTCGGGCTGCGTCCTGCCGCTGCACGGTTCGCCGCTGATCCCGGACTATCTGGAGGATATTTTCAAGCTGCTGCAAAGCGGCCAGATATTAAATGAACATCTGGTTTCCTGTCAGATTCAGCGCCTGCTGGCCGAACTCTACGGTGTAGCCTCCCAATATCCTACCGGCAGCACCGATCAGGACCACCCGATGATCAAGGCAATCACCTATATCAAAGCCAATTATTCTTCGAAAATTTCCCTGAACGATTTAGCCGACCATCTTTGCATAAGCGTCTACTATTTTAGCCGGCTATTCAAAAAAACCACCGGCTATTCACCCTACGAATATGTCACCATGGTCCGCCTTAACCGCGCCAAGGATCTCTTAAAAACCACCGGTTTGTCCGTTAAGGAAATCGCCTTTACCACCGGCTTCAACAGCGAGGCTAACTTTATTACCTGCTTCAAACAGCACACCAAAAATACTCCGACCGAATTTCGCAAGGTCCCCTTTTAGCCTTGGGAACCACTGATTAATTCACACTGCACATCCTGGCGGATCTTTTTCCGTCTGGCTGCGTCAGCAAAACCTTGAAATAGGGACCGTTATTCCTGCGGTTTTACTTCCTTGCCAGCCGAAAAAATCTCTCGCCAGGCCGGCAGGCTCATTTAATCAGCGGTTCCCTTGCAGTCAGTCCAATTTCATGGCCAGTTCAAACGACAGGGTTTCGCCCGGCGCCAGGCAATACAACGCCTGATTCCGTTTGGCGATGTCAATGGCGTCGTAATACCCGTTAGCCGGTTCCAGCGCACAATTATAATCACCGCGAAAGCCTCCCTCGGTTACCCAGAAACCGACATAAGGGAGTTTTTCTTTATCAAATACAACCTGATACCGCACCTGCTGCGACGGATAGTACACCCCGCACCGCCCTTCGGCGACCCGTCCGCAGGTATAGTATTTTTTCGTGGTGCCGCTCGTTGCGGGCAATACCCGGTCCAGCCGGTATTGCCTGCCGTCACGGTTCCGTGTGACCGGATAGGAATGAAGCTGCCCGGCAGGACCTAAGCTCGCACTGTCCTGGACATTCAGCACCGTTTGCGTTCCCGGCGGAAACTCAAGCTCCATATCCTCTTCACAGCGCAGCAGGCAATGCATCGCCCAAATACAGGGAAACATCGCTTCCCCGTGATTGGTGATATGATAGTGAAGCCGCAGTGTCTTATCCTGTAAAGTCAGTTGCTTCTGATACCGGTAACCAAAAGCCGGGCTTTGATAGGTCAGGCTTACGCGATCATCGCCTTCGATAACATACGAAAAATCGGCGGTCCATATTTCACCGTGATCCGGATACTCCAGTTCCTGCTGCCCTACCCATACTTTGCCTGCGTCAATCGAAGGAAAGGCATCGTCAAAGCCGGCGGCGTCATACTCGGCAAACGCCGCGTACTTGCCGGGCTTTTGGTAAGCCTCCTCCTTATGCTGAAAAAGCAGTTCAAACTGTTTATCTTTTTTATACATCGACGCTACTTTACCGCCTAAGGCCGGGATGACAACAACCCGCAGCCATTCATTTTCCAGCCGCAGCGCGTCCATCTGCTTAAACCGTATTTTGTCGATCATAACCGCCAGCCTCCCTGTGTATCTCTTAAAAGATCACTTAAAAACCGGCGCCCATGCACTCTGGGCGCCGGTTCTCCTTTACCTGTATGTATGACTATTCCGCGTTTTTCCCCATAATCTGCTTATAATTATCCTTAGTCACAATGGCTGCATCCACAGCGGTTTCCATCGGCATTTCCTCTTTTTTCAGTATGTAATTCATCAGCACTTTTACCGAAGTGCCGCCCACCGCATCGGATGAGAAATAGGTAGCCGCTTTCATCGCCGAATATTCCTTCTTAAACTCGTCTTTCGCCAGATAGCCACCCAAGCCGATTACACAGGAGCTCTTGTCCAGGCCGGCCTGTTCGAGCGCCCGAACCGCTCCAACCGCGCCTTCTTCATTGGCCGTCATAACCATCCATTTCTTGATTTCCGGATGAGCGGTAAAGATAGCCGCCGCCCCGTTGAAGCCTTTATCCGTTTCCCCGTTATAGTCCGCTTTAAAGATCCGGTCACCGCTAAACCCGGGCAACAGTTCTTTAAACTTCTCCTCTTCCCCCTGCGTCCGCGGCACGCAACTGGACACTGTATCCATCGTCAGGATTAACAGACCTGCCTGATTGTCTTTGTCAAAACCATTGGTTTTCGCATAATTGGCCATCCATTCCCCGTTGACCTGACCAATCTTGTAAGCGTTGATGCCCACCCAGGGCGCCAGCTTCTTGCCACTTTCATCCTGCAGCGCATCATCGGCCGCTACAACAGGAATGCCGGCTTGTTTTAATTTTTCCACCGTCACTTTGGAAAGCTTCTGATCCGGAATACAGGTAACCACCCCATCCACCTTCTGAGCGATTACATTATCAATCGCTTGCAAATAGGTATCGGGATTCATCTTGGCATCAATGAACAGAAAATCGGAAGCTCCCATTTCTTTTGCCGCTTTTTCCGCCGCTTTGCCTTCATCGATAAACCAGACCTGATCACCGGCTTTATAAATACCGGCAATCACCAGCTTCTTCTTGTCGCCGCCGGCACTTTTCCCCTGATCACTCGTGCCTGAGCCGCACCCCCACAGCAAAGTACTCACCAGTAAAGTTCCCAGCAATACAGCCATCTGTTTTTTAAATTTCATCCAGCACGCTCCCCCTCTATCGCATATTCGTCCTCTCGGTTTAATACTTGCCCTATCTCCCCCTCCCTACTAAAAACCAACTATCCACCAGACTCTCCTTAGGCCGGAGTTGTTTTCACCGGCGGTTCCTTCTGCTCCAGCAGGGCCATACTCTGCTCCAGCAGCTTCTTTTCCCGGTTTTTCTTACGCAGGAAGTCAAAGGCCAGCGCAATGAACAGCAGCATGCCCCGGGCGACAAATTGCCAAAAGACAGGAACGTTCAACATAATCAGCCCGGTATTAAAGCCCTGAAGGATCAACACCCCGAGCACGGTGCCGAAGATAGTCCCCACACCACCGGTGAAGGCCGTGCCGCCCAGAACGGCAGCCGTAATTGCGTCAAACTCCAGCCCCACACTGGCCGCAGGCTGTCCCGAACTCATTCTGGCTCCCAGAATAATCCCGCCAAGGGCCGACAAGGCGCCTGTCAGCATAAACAGCACATTGGTAATCCGCTCCGGGTCCAAACCTGCCAGGCGGGCCGCGTTTTTGCTGCCGCCCACCACATAGACACTGCGCCCGAACCGGGTTTTGGCCAGAATAATACCAAATAACAGAAAGGCCAGCAAAAGGATAATGACCGGAATCGGCAGGCCCAGCATGCGCTCCTTGCCAAAATCAATGAAAGTGCTGTCCATGATATAAACCGGTTTGCCGTCGCAAATAATGTAAGCAAAGCCCCGGAAGATCGACATGGTGGCCAGGGTGGCAATAAAGGACTCCAGCTTGATCTTATTAACAGCCCAGGCATTGATATAGCCAACCAGGATACCTGCGCCAATGACCACCAGCAGCATGGGAAAGAAGCTCAGTCCCTTCTGCATCAATACCGCCGCCAGCACACTGGCAAACGCCGCCACCGACCCGGTAGACAAATCACATAAACCGGCAATAATCAGATAGGTTTCCCCGATGGCCACCAGCCCCGGCAGCGAAGCGGCTACTAAGATATTGATCAGATTAGCGCTGCTGAGATAATTGCTGTTGAAGAATGAAAATATAATGACAAGGGCCACTAAAGCAACGATCAGGCCAAGTTTGTCTGTTTCGATTTTTTGCGTGATATGGTCCCATTTAAGCATACTGTTTTTCCCCCTCGTCCAGCATGGCATAGGCCAGAAGCTTATCCTCAGCCGCTTCTTCCCGGCTTACCTCACCGGTAGTTCTGCCGTTTTTCATGATAATAATCCGGTCGCTAAGGCCGATAATTTCCGGCAACTCCGAAGAAATCAACAGCACCCCTACTCCCTGCCGGGCAATATCACAGATCAATTTATAAAATTCCGATTTAGCACCCACATCGATCCCTTTGGTTGGCTCATCCAGAATCAGGACCTTAGGTTCGGTTATCAGCCAGCGGGCTAAAATAGCCTTTTGTTGATTCCCGCCGCTTAATTCCACGATGTTCTTGCCTGCATTGGGGGTTTTTATATTCAGCAGCCTGATATTTTCCTCAATAATAAGGGCTTCCTTTTCTTCCTGAATCAGATGAAAGGAATTTAAGATATTGCCTAAAATAGAGATGCTGATGTTTGCCCCTACCGTCATGTTCGGCAGAATGCCCTGTGTCTTCCGGTCCTCCGGCACCATCACAATCCCTTTTTGAATGGCTTCGCCGGGAGACTGACTGAAAGCAGGCCTGCCTTCCAGCAGCACTTCCCCCGCTTTTATCCGGTCGGCACCGATAATGGCCCGCATGACTTCGGTCCGCCCGGCTCCCACCAGACCGGAAAACCCCAGTATTTCGCCTTTATGCAATTGAAAAGATATTTGCCTCACCCGGTCGGAGCAGAGGTTCTTCACTTCCAGCAGGACCTCGCCAATCTCCGTATTGCGGTTAAGCTCCTTAAACACATCGCCCAGATCACGGCCCACCATCAGCCGGATCATCTCCTGTTCGCTTACCTCCTGCTGCCGGACAAGCTTGACAAACCGGCCGTCTTTAAAGATAGCCACCTTATCGGCAATCTGGCGCAGTTCCTTCATCCGGTGGGATACATAAATAATGACTTTCCCTTCCTGCTTTAGCTTCTCAATGATCTTAAACAAAATATCAATTTCACTGTCACACAAACTGGCCGTAGGCTCGTCAAAGGCGATGACCTTTAATTCCCGGCTATAGGCTTTCATAATTTCAACCATCTGCTGATGGGCCACGCTGAGCTCCTTCACTTTTTTGTCCGGGGCAATGGGCAGACCAAATTCATCGATAATTTTTTTTGCGGCCTGATTCAGCCGTTTCCTGTCAACCAGTCCGAATTTCCCCACCGGCAGCCGGCCGACAAATATATTTTCGGCAACGCTTACTTCCATCAAAATTTGCCGTTCCTGATAAATCACACTGATGCCGGCTTCAATGGCCTCCTTGGGATTGGAAAAATGCCGGACTTCCCCATTTAGCAGATATTCTCCGGAAGTCGGCTGATAGTCCCCGTTCAACACCTTAAGCAAGGTCGATTTGCCGGCGCCGTTTTCACCAAGAAAAGCCAGTACCTCGCCGCCTTCCACCGAAAAACTAATGTCATCCAGCGCTTTGACTCCGGGAAAGTATTTGGTAATGGCCTTAAATTCTAAAACGTTTTTCATTCCGACCTCCTTGAGTCCTTATGGCAATTGTTTTAATATTCTAATTTATTTTATTATAGAATTATTTTCTCCGGTTTACATTACTAATCCTTGCCTACTTATTTATAAATCTTGCTCTTACCTCAACCGGGTCCCCTAAACGCAAACAAGTCTCCCGGACTTGATCTGGCAGTCAAAACCGGGAGACTTGTTTATGTACTTTTATTTGCTTTTATCCATAAACCGGACTAGCTCAACCAACTGGTTCAGCTTCCCCTGACTGGCATCGGCTATGGCGCTTAATTCATTTAACTGCTCCATCGAAAGTGCGATCAGTGATACGGTGTTCTGAATGTTGCCCGTAATCCCCTGCAACGAGCTTGTAAACGTCTCAATATCCCTGGCAAACGCCGTCTTACAGGTCTCGCTCTTTTGCATAATGCTTTTTATTTCGTCAACATCCTGCACCAACGTATTAACCGAATGATTGGAGTCTTTCAGGCTATGCTGTGTATTCTCGGCCAGCTTCCTCACCTCATCGGCCACTACGGCAAACCCTCTGCCGTGTTCGCCGGAACGGGCCGCTTCAATGGCTGCGTTCAGAGCAAGCAAGTTAGTCTGGGACGCAATATTCATAATAACCGCCAGGACCGACCCGATCTCCGCGCTGCTGTGAACCAACGCATTAAATTTTGGCGGAAGCTGCTTGTCAAATTCCGACACCTCAGCCAGCCCCTTGATATGCGAAGCGAATATCCGGGATAAATCGTCATTGTTTTTTCCGATTTCCTGGAACACTTCTTCGATTTCACGCACCTTGGCAATCAAGGAAGGAACAGCCTCCTGGGAATGCTCCAATAGCTGAATCGTCTGACTGTGCAGATGATTGATAATCTCCATCTGATTCAAACGCCGTTTTAAGAAATATTGCTCGAAACTGCTGTAATGAATCGGAAACTTATTCAAATAATCGTCGTAGAAATCATCCGCCTGGCCATCCTCGAGAGAATAAAAAAACAGGGCGGTCAGCGTTTCATTAATATTAATCCCCAAAAGCTCGCCAAAGCAGGAAAACCCGATGACCGGAATCCCCGCAAACGGATTAGTTCCGTTAAATTCCGGCATATTGACCAGCCGGCGAACCACGCAGTCATTTAAGATCCCGCCAATAGGTCTCGGTTTCTGCCGGCAAAACGTCTCCCAGTCCGCCGCAAGCGACGCCTGAGCCGATACCCGTTTAACCAGGTGTAATTTCTCCCCGGCCGACAAATCGCAAAAATAATAAACCCGGTCCTGCGCTTCATCGATATGATTGATCGTCCGGATAAAAATCTCATTGCCAACCTCGATGGCAAAGCCGAAGGGTTCCAGCGACTTAGTCAGTTCCTCGACCGTATGGCACTGAAACCGTTGTTTCAACAGATCAATAAAACTGACACTTTCCGAAGCTTCATTGATCACCTTGCTTACATAGCGCAGTGCCGAATTGGCCTCGGAAATAGTGAAATATTCCTCACGGTCTTTGATAAACGCCTGTGATTTTAGAACACCAAACCGGTAGGACGGCGCCAGCTTCATCAGGCAAATAACCGCATGATCCTGCCGGACCGTACTGCCGTCATAAATATAGGTAGCTTTAAAATCCAGCTTGCCGCCGGCCGACCCGCCTATAAACAGGCAGGGAAACTTACGGCTCTCATACACCGCCTGCATAAAAAAAGTTTCGCTATTGGACAAACCGTCGATAAACGTCAGCGCCAGCGTATCATGGCTGTTAATCTGAGTGGAAACCTTCACCCGGTCCAGCTCCCGGCCAATACGGTCAATTCTTTCCTCCACACTGCCAGACGCCTGACCGGTTTTTATATCGTCGCTGCCTAAAGAAATCGACAGGATTTCCATATGACTGACCATTCTTTTGGAGAAAGCCTGGAGCACTACTGTACTCCGGTGATCGGCGGCCGTCTGATATAAATCGCCCGTACCGGAAGGATGACTGTACAGTTCTCCCGCCGTGGAAACTAACACCAATGGAGTGCCTGGCGGCAGCAACTGTTGGAGCTTCCGTGCCACTTCGCCCACCGGATTATCCGGTGAAATAAAGCCCAGCACAAAAGCAGCCCCCTGCGCTACCTGGCATAATTCATCAATACGGTCCTGAGTCATTTCGCTAATGGCTACGTGAAAATTCTGAATGTCTGCAAGCTCCGGCTTATTTCCGGCCGGAATGACCGTCGGCGCTGTCGTCGCGCCATGTTCTTTTTTCGAGTTGAACCAAGATAACAAGTTAATCGTCTCCCTTATCAAATACGCCAGATTTTAGAAATAAGTTGCATATTATGTTGATAATACCGATATGTTTACTTACCATTCGACATAGTGCTGCCCAATCCTCCATGTCCCCGGCTGTTTAAAATAAGAAAGCGGCAAGTGATTGCCGCGCAAAACTTATCTGTGCGCCTATCACAAAACAGATTCAACCTAACTGTTTCAAACAACGAAGCCAATACACAAACACTATACCTGCCAGGGAAAACACTAGAAAACCACGGAAGTGCTTGTTGCTCAGGAACAGCGAGACAGCAGCCCATATAGTATGTTGGCATGGATTTTGCTTAATATTTATAGCAAGCAAACCAAAACTACTTCTGGAGGATGGAAATGAAACTTTATAAACTTATCATTACCGGGAACCATACCGACTTTGTTATCCAATACACAGTCTCTACCAATTTTATTGCCTACAATGATTGTCAGTTTACCGGAACAGAACAAGAAAAATACGATCAATTTTTAACCGAATTACAAAAGGTCATGGGCGAACTAACCATTAATATAAAAGTAAAAATGACCAATAAAACAGTCGACCGGGCATTTACCAAGAGTGTAATCCTGAGTATCAAGGATGTTGGAGATTTTATTCAAAAACTAAGTGCCTAAGAAATATTTGCTGTAGCAAGCACCTCTCCCTAAACAGTATTCAGTCTTATCCATTGTGAGAAAAACCAAAAGCACAAAAACCAGCGATCAAGGGTATGACTCTTGATCGCTGGTTTTTTCTAAAGTAAGCTACGAAAGTTTTTTTCGTCTAAACCGTAAAGTTCTTTATGGATCAATTACAGACTACCCTGTTGTCGGCGGATTAAGCCATATTATCTTTGGCGCAAAGGCAAAACGGGTGTCCGGCAGAATCTATCATCGTAACAAACTCACTACCGCCAAATTGGGATGTTGCCTCAATCGCGCCGAGGGATTTAGCATATTCAATTGCTGCGGCAACATCGGGCACCTGAAAATCGAAATGCATTTGTTTTTGCTGCTTCTCTTTTTCTTCCGGCCAGACAGGTGGCACATAATCCGCTTCTTCCATAAACAGAAATACAATCCCAGTTCCACTACATAATGCAGGCCGGCCAAACATCTTTCGCTTTTCCCAGCCAAGTAATTGATGGTAGAATTCGCATAGCTTTATTTCATCATCGCAGTCAACCATAATATTACCTAGGCATATCCCCTGAATCATGGAACTCCCTCCCGGCATCTCTTTTTAATTGTACTAAGCACACAACCCTCTCATCATCCCCTCGAATCCAGAGGGACGGTTCATTCGATTTGTTTGTTATTTATTTTACAGCTTTCCCTGTATCACACTATGGGCTTAACTCTATACCTTAAAACGGTTTTTAATTTAGCTGGTTCAACTTTTCGCGCGTCGGTAAGATAAATTTCTCGGTGCTTTAAAGATGCTATTTCAAGATTATTTTTTCCTATAAAGTCCCTCATCAGGCTAAAACTTTGAGGCTCATTATCGTATGAACCCAGGTGAAGCATTTGCACCGATACGCCATCCTCCATCGTATCAAATACCACATGCTCCAGTAATGGATGTGGTTTCTTTTTTCTTACAAGCTCAAAGGCCTTGCCGGCAACATCCTGGGTCACAAAATCGGGCTGTCGAATCATGATGGTGTATAGAAACTCGTCCTTGTCTAACGTTGCGGACTTTCTTCCTTCTTCCGTTAAATCCCATAATCCCTCTAATGGATAGACTGTATATTCAAAATATCCTTCGGGAGTATAGCCTTGTTTGGGCATCATTCTAACAGCATATGCCAATGAATAAAGAACACCTACTTCTTCAGCAAAGGAATCCCGATTCGGATTCCCCTTCCCTTTTAACATAAAGAATTTTTGTTTGGGAACTGTAATTAATTCCGGAAGGGTCTTAGGCAGGTATAATTGTTTTTCTTCTTTTTTCCATTCGTATTTCATTTGCCATACTCCTTTTTTTCTTAGCCCAAGAGTACCCATGCAGGCTCTCGCTATGCCTGGTCATTCTACGTAATATGCTCTTTCTCCTTTCAACTTCACCTTACCGCAAAACCTTCCCCGTGGAAAATTGAAAAAAATAATGATTTTTATGAAATCTTATCCTATGATAAGGAAAAGTACGGCGATATATATACAATAAGAGTAGGAGGATAGAGCAGCTATGAAAGAAACAGACCTTCCATATTTAAAAAACACTGTATCAGATTTGCCGCTAATGACTGATGATGCCATTAAAGATCAATTTTTATCCACAGGTCAAATAAGGAAGCATAAAAAGGGAGACCTAATTATAGTAGCGGGACAAGATAGCTATGAGCCAAGTATCTTATTGTCCGGGTTAATACGGGTTTTCTTTTTAAACGTTGAAGGTGTGGACGTAACTAATTTATTCATCTTTGAAAACACCTATTATGGTTCTGACTTTTTAACAATGAAAAAGGCCAGTGTATGCAGTTTTGAAGCATTAGAGGACTGTGTTTCCCTGGTACTCGACCGCCAAGTGTTGAACGAAACCTTGCAAAATAATATTCATGTTCTCTTGGATTACACAAGAATACTGGAACAGTCCTTAAACAATAAAATACTAAGAGAAAATGCGTTGATTACCAAAAGCGCTACCGAGCGATATCTCGATTTAAAAAAGACCTATCCCCATATCGAAAAACGGGTTAGCCAAACCCATATTGCTTCCTATTTAGGCATTACGCCAGTATCGCTCAGCCGGATACGGCGCGTTATCCGGGAAGAAAATTGATTTGCTAAATGCGAAATTAAAGGAGTAGATAACATTGAAATATACGAAACAAGCGCCGATAAACTCCGGCTTTGGCCCCCAGACAACCGCCCAAGAAATCCTCAAGGGTTGTGACCTTACAGGGAAGATAGCTATTGTGACAGGAGGGTATTCCGGTATAGGCCTCGAAACAACCCGTGCCCTGGCCAACGCAGGCGCCACCGTGATTGTGCCCGCCCGCTCGCCGGCAAAGTCCCTTAGAGCCTTAGAGGGAATCCCTCATATAGAACTTGAAAAAATTGATTTGATGGATTCTACATCCATTGATGATTTTGCTGCACGTTTTTTAGCTACCAACCGCCCGCTGCACATGCTTATTAATAGCGCCGGGGTGATGTTTACCCCGCTTAGGCGTGATTCACGCGGTTTTGAATCACAATTTTCAACAAATCATTTAGGACATTTTCAACTAACCGCAAGGCTTTGGCCAGCATTAGTAAGGGCACATGGCGCGAGAGTCGTTGCGCTTTCATCGCGCGGACACCGTCTCGGCAGTGTTGATTTTGCTGACCCCAATTTTGAAAACAAGGAATATAACAAATTCACCGCCTATGCACAGTCCAAATCAGCAAACAGCTTGTTCGCACTCGAACTCGACAAACGCGGCAGAGACTACGCTGTTCGGGCTTTTGCCGTGCATCCGGGCTTAGTGCCCGATACCGATTTAGGGCGCGATTTAGACCCCTCAGAGCTTAAACCGCAACCGGTGAAAAACTCGCAAGGACTTATCATCTCTGATGAAACTAACGCTCAATATAAGTCGGTGGAACAAGGGGCTGCGACCAGTGTCTGGTGTGCAACAAGTACGCAATTAAATGACATGGGTGGCGTCTATTGTGAGGATTGTGACATAGCCATGGCGGTTGCCGCTGACAGTACCAGCCCGGTTGGCGTACGTCCATGGGCAATTGACTCTCAACTGGCTCAACGACTATGGGCTTTGAGCGAAAAGCTCATAGGAATAAAATTTGAAATATGAGATTATAAAGAGTCTTCGCACACAACAACTTTACAGCTAACCTGTAAAGTCTCCATTGATTTATGGTTAGTCCCTTGATCAAACTCATCTAGGATTGCCAACTTTTCTTTACCTCGATATTGACTCTTTCGGGGCATGAAAATACTCCCCTTTCGGCAACAGGTTTTATATTTCTCCTGTCTACCTATCGGGGAGTCTAGGGAAGCACTGAGTGGGGATTTGATTATAGTATAGTTAATCTTTATTGGGATATATGACTGAATTATTATGGGAATCACACCATATCTGCTCTTCACTAAGACTGGTTTCAATAAGCTCGACAGGCGCTCCCTCTACTTCAATGATGGCTACCCTATAGTTATCAAAAGGATAGTACGGTTCTAACAGTACAACTTTGCCTTCTATTGCCTTTTCAATACTATCCACCTTAAACGCAATATGAGGTACACTCTGTACCAGCGGATGTAACGGGCAGCCTTCTTCAAAACGGTGCCACTGTATCCGGAATTCATTATGGCCAGCGGTCGTATACATCTTGAAAGTGGAACTATATCGTTCCCCTGCCTGTGGTTTATCGGTAGGAATTCCCATGTGATGGTATTCGTATGTAGCAGAATTTTTCATAATTGTTGTTCTCCTAGCTAAAATGAATTTCTACGATGGCTTTTCTCTTACTGCTCCCCATTATTGCCCGTATATGACAAGGGGCTTAACCAAAACCCTCCCACACGGACTTTATTGTTTTCTTTAACAAAAACGCTTCTGACCAAAACAGGTTTTTCACTTTGCGAAAAAGTAACCTTATAATAAACAGTCAGATAGGTTTCCCGGATTTCCAGGCTGACAAATTCCTTGGAAGCATAGGAACCAAATTTAGTCTGGATATCGTCCCGTATCTTCTTATATTCAGACTCCGGAATGACATCCTTCATTTTTTGCGAAAAGTCCTTGCTAAATTTGCCGTAATTATCCTGATTAATCATTTGCAGTAAATTCTCCGTCATCGGATCGGCAAACTTTCTTATCTCATCCGTGTAGCTCCATTTCCCCAAATGATCTTGCCCCGCGTCTGCCGCTAAGCAGGGTACTACCCCCATAAGCCAGATAGCCGATACAACAACAAACATCCTTGCTATATAAATTACCCGTTTCATATCTTCACTCCTCCACATTTTTCATCAGCCGGTCCTGCTTCCGCCCTGCATACCCATGGATAACCAGCTAAGCAAAACCCTAGTACCTCATCTGCGTTAAAACGATAGTTATTTTTGCGAGGATTTTTTGCAATGCGAGGCGAAGGAGCCGCACAGATCGAGAATCTGTAAGGGGACGACAACGAAGCAGTGCGGAAAAAGACCGTAAAAATAGCAGAGTTTTTAATGCAGATGAGGTACTAGTCCTACCTTCTTATCATATATTTCCCAATAACGGCCAAAATCCTGCCAATCCATCAATAGATTGGCAGGATTCTCTTTTTCATATAATACACGGCAACCTATAGCGCAATACCAACTTAGACTTGTCAACCAATGTCCTTTGGCTAATGTTTCATTCAAACTTCCAGCGTTTCCACTTTCCCGCCGCTTACTCAGTAAACCGGGAGCTTACCCCCACCTGCCGGGCCAACTCCCTGTCCAGGATCACCGTCACATCCCGGTGCAGCTTCAAGAGCGTGCAGGGTACCTGCGTGGTGACCTCGTCGCTGGTTAGCAGCTTCTGCAATACAGCGGCCTTCTGGCTGCCGGTGGCCAGCAGTACGATCTTCCCGGCCTGCAGAATATTGCCCACGCCCATGGTGATGGCCGTCTTTGGCACCTCGGCCTCACTGGCAAAGAACCGGGCGTTCGCCTTAATCGTGGCCTCATCCAGCGTAGCCACATGCACCCCCGCCTGCAACACCTCGCCCGGCTCGTTAAACCCGATATGCCCGTTCACCCCAACACCCAATAGCTGCACATCCCGTGGCCAGATCTCCAGGATACGGCTAAAGTTGGTGATCTCCGGCTGCACCAGTTGGCTGCCGGAAGGAATATAGGTATTCAGCGGATTGATATCCACATGGTCGAAGAAATATGTATCCATATAGTGACGGTAACTCTGGGGATGATCAGGCTTCAAGCCGATATATTCATCCAGATTGACCGTCCGCACTTCTTTAAAGCTAACTAGTTGCTGCTTATACGCCTCCACCAAATGCGGATACACCCCTTGCGCTGTCCCGCCGGTTGCCAAGCCCAGACAAGCGTGCGGATTGGACTTAACGACGCTCAACAGTAGGTTAGCCGCTTCCCGGCAGGATGCTGCATACGAATCGGTGATAATAATCTTCACTGACGGTAGTCCCTCCTTATACCGGGCAGGCAATCCGCCTGCCCGGTGATTTATTGGTTAATGATTTTGTAATTTAATGGCCTAACTTATTCGAAAATCCCGCTGATATTTCTCTAAGATAGCCTCTACCCACTCCGCTGTAACCTCTTTGGCATTGCAGATCGAATAGCGGATATGCTGCACTCGGACAAACTGGTTCAGCGTTAAGAGCGCCTGCCGGATATCGTCGATCGTAACCTGCAGTGCCTGGGGCCGGATATCAATCTCCGATCGTTGAATCAGCGACACCGCCCGTTCGTGCTGGTTATCCTGGAAAGCCGACATAAAGTAGACGCCCAGGCAGACCGCCTGACCGTGCAGGAACTGTTTGCCGGTGATCCGTTCCAGGTTCATAAAGACGTTATGCTCCGAACCGTCTTCCCACATGGTATGCCGCATCCGGTAGCTGTGTTCGGCGATGCCTTTATAGGCCCGGACGATATAGCGCAGGCCCGGTTCTTGGTTCTTCACAATCTCACCCATATACTCGGCTAACAGCGCCAACATCTCCTGCGTCTCGTCATAGATTCGCTGGTCAAAAGCATGGGATTTGGTGATCAAAGCATTGATCTTCCAGTCGTAACTGGCCGTCAGGCAGCTTAATAAATCGCCGACACCGGACAAATTCAAATGCCTCGGTGCCTGCTCCAGGATATCAAAATCAATCAAAATCTCCTTCGGCAGGATATCGCCTTCGTATTTAACCACATGGTCATAGCGGACGGCTGTCTTGTAGCAGAGAAAGGCGTTCACTGACAAGGCGGTGGGCATTTGATAGAGCGGTACTTTATGAGCCGTAGCCCACAGCTTAGCCGCATCGGCAGCCATGCCGCCGCCCAGGCCCAATACCTGGTTAAAGCCTGATAAGGTTTTGACTTCTTCGTCCATGACCTTTTTCTCCATGGTAGTAACGAAATAGAGCTGAATCGCGTCTTGCCTAACCTGTCCTTTCAGCTTCTCCCAGATAACCGGATCGGTGACAATCAGCCAGTTTTCTTTACTGTCAGTTAAGGTTGTTAGCAGATTCCGGCCATAGGTGACCGGATATTTCTCCTGGTTCATAAGCGTTTTATTCGTCTCCTTTATGTTGGTGTTAGACCGCCTGAGCGGCTTGCCGTGCCGCCAGTTTTCGTTCTACCTCTTCGGCGGCGCGAAGCTGGGCGGTCTCTTGTAAGTTCAGGCGTTCCCGCTGGCTATAATAAACCATCAGTTCCGAAATCTCACTAAAGGTAAACTTCTTATCCGGTACAAAATCGGTACCAAGGCTGATGCCTTTCAAGCTATAGGCACTGCGGATACGTCCGCTGGAGTCGGCCAGGATCAGATAGTAAACCCGCCACCCCGTCCAGTGACGGGCTATTCCACAGCCGCAGATACCTAACTTTTGTAGTCGCCCTAACGTGCGGGTAATCTTTTTCAGTTGGTAAATGCCGAGCAGTCCCTGCAGCAGGATAAGGAGAAAGAGATAGACCAGCAGGGCTTCCAGGCTTAGGCTGTCCATACGGCCTTACCTCCCTCCCCTACGCTTCCCGCTCAATAGCCAGAGTCTCGCCTACCCTCGCGGCCCTAGGTTTGCCGCCTGCCAGATGGATGCTGCCGGCCCAGGGAGTGGTAATGGCTCCGTCAAAGCGCAGCGAAATATGACCGAGATGGCGCAGGTTCTCACTGGCAACAGGACCTACGGCGGTAATGAAATACCGCTTCTCACCCAATACCAGATAATCCCCTACTTGAATGTCCGCTACCAAACCCGCCTGGGTTAATATCAGGCAATAATCCTTTAAGCCATCCGGGGCCTGGGGGTAAAAGGTGATTAGTACGTCGGTTTCGAGAAAGTCCAAGGCATAGGAACCGATAGCTTGAATTACGGTGCGGTAGATATCCATAGTCTACTCCCTCCTACTGATAGATAAAGAAGCTGACAGCCAGGGCGGCCCCTACTTCAATCGGCGCGACCAGGAACTTGGCATACAGCACCGCCGGAACACCGACCTCGGCGGTTTCCGGTTCGGCTTCGGTCAGGCTTAGGCCCACCGGGATAAAATCGGCTCCCACCGGCTGGTGAATGGCAAACAGCGCCGGTAAGGCCAGATGCGGCGGAATTTTGCCGCTGGCGATCAGGGTACCCACTAAGACACCAATGGTCTGGGGAATAACTGCCCCCGGCCCTAAGATCGGTGACAAGACTGGAATGGCCGATACCATGCCCAAAGCCAGTAGGCCCCAGGGGTTACCCGCCAGAGCAGCCAGTCCGTCGGCAATGCGCTGCCCTAAACCGCTGCCCATAATGATGCCGACAATAGCGCTGACAAAGACCATGAACGGCAGTACCGTACTAAGCATGAGTTTGACTGACTCCCGCCCGGCCTGGACGAAGGTACTGACCACCCGGCCAATTACGGACGAGAGCGACAAAACGAAGTTCTGACTCATGGGGTTTCCTCCTTTTTGACTTGTATCTGGTTCAGTCCGACTGCCGATACATAGATACCGGGTTTAATATAGGCGGCAAACGGTCCCGACGGGCTGACCGGATTGATATTGACTGTCTTTAATCCCTTCTTCGGGAAAATCCCCAACCGTAACGTGCCACCGCAGTTGACGACCACACAAGCCGTCTCGGCATCGGGCACAATGGTACTAAATCCATCCACCGCCTCCCCGCCGGACAGTTCGGCAATCCGCTGCGCCACCGGATGAATCCCGCCGCCGGTAATGCAGACAATTTTGCGGCGCTTGTCCTGCAGCTGAACTTCCAGGGGTACACCCCAGCCCCGTGGACCGGGAGAAATAGATACAATTGGTTGATTCACAATTTGAACCCCCTCTATTGTTTTATGTTTACTTTACAGTAAAGGTTCCTCTATCGCCCCACCTAACTTCCTAGCCTCCAGCTTGTCCCAGTCGAGGCCCTTCTTACGGGCTAAGGCATGGGCGATCTTTTCCACGACAAACGCTTTTAAGGTCGTAGTAAACATGGCTAGAAAAAAGACACTGACCGCCAGCGGTCCGATGGGCAGGCCCAACTTCATTATCCCGTCGGCCACACCCAGCCAGGCGTATAGCTCGGCCGGATTGACATGAGGAAAGAAGCACATGAGCGGTGCCATGGTACTGCAGTTGACCGCTTCATAGTAGCCGGGCTTATAGCGCTCCGGCAAAAACCGCCCCATCAGAAAGGCGGTGGGATTGGAAAAGAAAAACGCCGACAGGTACGGCAGGAATAAGTAACGGACTAAAATCCGTTTCCCGGCCAGCCGCTGGGCCAGTCCCTCAATCCGGTCCTGGCCGACTAAGGCAATGATGGTGTTCATAATGGTCAGGGCAATCAACGCCGCCGGTAAAATCCCGGTGATCATGCCAACCAGTGTCTCCCCACCGGTGTTAATAAGCTTGATAAAACTCTCGCCGGTGGCAACTAAAAAATCCATGGAAACTCCTCCTTTATTTCAAGGTTGGATTTACGAACGAGTGCGAAGGATACCGAGAGAATATGACAGAATAGTTTACGAAATTTGGTAGGTAGGTTATAATGAGAATGTGTTTTGTACTTTTTGTGCCTCCTTTTGGGCACAACGAACCAGGCAGTATCCTGCTTGCCGGCTGACGATACCGCTTGCTTGTTTGATCACCTCGCTTTCGGGGTTTAGTTTTTTGGGTCCATATTTTGCTAATCACCTCCTTTATTTTCTGTCACCTTTTTGGTGACCCAATGATTATATTATACGTCACCAAAAAGGTGACAGTCAAGAGGGATATTATGTTTTCACAAGAAATTTTTTGTCAACGACTGCGAGACTTGCGACTCTCTCATAAACTAACTGCTGAACAATTAGGAAACGAATTCAACGTTTCTAAACAAACCGTTAGCCGTTGGGAATTAGGCGATAGGCTTCCCCCTCTTGATGTTGCTACTTCCTTAGCAGAGTATTTTGATGTTTCACTGGATTATTTAGCCGGGTTAAGTAATAATCCGAAAAGTAATAAATAATATATTACTAAAAATTAAAGCCCAAACCACTGCAACCTTTGCACGTGATTTGAGCTTTACTACTATGTTTCTTAAACTATTTTCTATATAAAACAGAAACAGATTCCCTGTCCCCTGTTATATATATCGCAAAGCCATGTATTGGGTGATAAAGCCTATGGAACCAAGGAAATTCTGGATTATATCCAATGTCAGGATAGCGAATATACGATTCCACCAAAAGCGAATAGTGTGAATCCATTTTAGCATTCATTTACTTGACTTCCATTGCTATTTTGCTCAAGTAGGAGGCCCTTCTCGATTTTATAAACAAGCCTTAGTAAAAAGCGGAATTATATATTAAAAGGGGGAAGGAAAATGAAGAATAGCTTTTCAGGGAAAATAAGCGAATATACCAAAGGTCATATTAAAAAGAATCCCAGATATTTTTTATGCGCAATAGTACTATTATTATTATTAATTAGTGGTTCAGCAATTAACAATCATATTAAAGAATCCAAAATGAAGCAATTATACCAAGAGATTTTTTTATTATACTCGGACAAAGACTATGACAAAGCAAAGAATGCTATTAACCATTACAAAGAGATGTACTCCTATGGAAATAATAGTATTCAATTGAATGAAATAAATGAAATGTCTAAAAAAATAAAGGAGATAGAAGACCAACATGAGCTTTTTCTAAAAGCTAAAGGATATTTAAGCAATAATCAGCTTAAAGAGGCCGAAACCGCCATGTCGCAATACATAAACAGTTATCCAGGCGGTGCAGATATTAATGAAGCTAAAGAAATATATCTAAAACAATTAGCCCAAGTAAAAAAAGAGAAGGAAGAAGAGCAAGCTAAACATCAAGAGAAACTAGCTAAAGAAAAAGCTGAAAAGGAAGCCGCACTCCGTGATTATTCGGCCACTATTGTCGATAATAGGCCTGGTAATCAGTTCATTTCATTAGCAATCTACATTCCTAATCCAAGCAATGAAAAATACAAAATCGCAATCGACCAGTTTAGAAAACAATCTAGTGGATGGATGTTTATGATTCGATTTGTAAATAATCAAAGTTATAAATTTTCTCGTGAAAAAGAACTAGAAGATATGGTTGATGCAGTATATGCATCAACCACCCATAAACTGCAAATTTTTGATTCAAAAGGAAATGAAATCGAAACTATATCATACTAAATTATGCAAGGGGGACCGCTTGCGTATTCTACGCGAACAATCAGGTATTTCTGGTAAGGCACATAGCATGTGGTATTCGGCTTACGCAAAAAAAACCAGCGTTCAAAATAAAGCTTTATTTGATCGCTGGTTTTTCAGTTTTTCTTCTTTATATACAGGAAATAAATACCACAATAGTTAATACAATAAAAATTAGAAAAATGAGGAAAATAACTTTATTTTGACTAATAAATCTCAATTCCAATAGAATCAATACACTATTGGAATGTGGAAGGATTGGTTGTATGAGGCATTTAAATGACAGGTTTAGAAGCAGAACTTACGTAGGTTTATTATTTATTGCTACAGTCTTGATTTTATCATTCTCCTCCGTAACAGAGGCCGAAGAATTTACGGCTAAAAATTTCTTAGACCGTGGAGTTATACAGCGAAAGGCGCAGCAATATGACCAAGCCATCATTGAATTTAACCAATCTATTTCCATTGATCCAAACTACGCTGAGGCCTATTTTAATCGTGGGCTCGCTTACTATGAACTAAAACAATATGTTCAGGCTATTGCTGATTTCAACAAAGCAGCCACTTTGGAGCCAAAAAAACTATCTATATATTATGATCGTGCCTTGGCCTATGGACAATTGAACCAATATGAGCAAGCTCTGGCTGACTATGATCAGTGTATTACGATTAGCCCTACAAATGAATTGATATATAATGCTCGTGGTAATGCTTATTCCCATTTGAATAAATACGACCAAGCCATTGCCGATTTCGATAAAACCCTCACTATTGCCCCCAATTATTATTATGCCTACAATAACAGAGGCACAATTTATCTTAAGTTAAAACAATATGAGAAAGCGATCCTAGATTTTAACAACGCAATAATGCTCGCCCCACAGGATTCAATGGCGTATTTTAAACGTGGCAATACTTATGTCCAACTAAACCAATACGAGCAAGCCATTTCTGACTATGATAAAGCCATTACACTTTCCCCTCAGTTTCTAGAGGCTTATTTAAACCGCGCTCTTACCTATGACCAACTGCACCAATACGAGCAAGCTATTGCTGACTGTGATAAAGTTATTGCTATTAATCCACAGTATGCAGATGCTTACATCGAAAAGGGAGTTGCCTATGTCTATTTAAATCGATACGAAGAGGCTATAGCCGAATATAATAAAGCCCTTGTTCTAAATCCACAGTCTGCACTTGCATATTATAACCGCGGCCAGGCCTACTGCGTTTTAAAAAAATACGAACAATCTATTACCGATTTTGATAAGGCTATCTCTTTAGATCCTCAATATGCAAAAGCTTATTATATGAAAGGCATTGCATTAGCTGATCTCAATCGTATATCAGAAGCAATTACAGCCTTTCGGCAAAGCATCCAGTCTACTACTGACAATGACATAATCCAAAAAGCTAGTGAACTAATCAGACGATTTGGCGGGACGCCTTGATTAAGCCATATACAGATTTAACTATGGATTTATCAGTCTCAAATGAACATATTGGGCATTTCTAAAGAGTCAATTTTTATGATACTGTTAACCATGTTAACCTTATGAAACAATTCAACACTGCTAAAATAGAATCATCGGTGGTATCAAAAGGGACGATTCATTTGATTCGTTTATTATTTATTTTACTCCATCAATTCAAAAGAACCGTCCCTGAGATTTTTTCCGACTTTGGGATATGCCAAAAACGAACCTTCTTCGAAAAACAGTCCAAACCGCCGTAATTCCGACTGCAGAGCTTTTACTCTTTCGACTCCGATCCCGGCAGGCGTGGGAGCTTTTTTAAAACATCGTTTTGTAGTACTAATTCACCGACTTTTGCCATAGATCTTTAATTTCGCTTTCATATTATTGTTGAGCAGCATCTTTAGGCTTGGATCGCAATTGATTTTCCATGCCGGCCATGGCATCGGAAACCCATTCTTCAATTTCAACAATGGTTAAATCATAACTGTGCGCAACCTGGGCTGCAGTAGTTGTCCCACGAATAATGTCAAACACTAATGATGCTCTTCTTTTGGCGGTCCAACGACGATTTTCTAAGGTTTCTTGCCCATTTTTATTCTCTCCCTTATACACTATTATGTGTGCAGTTCCGGAGGGGGCAATACATTCTACCCTTGCAGAAAAACTTATTTCAAAAGAAAAAAACATCTCTTTAGATGCCCAAATGTATCAGGGATAGAATTTATGCTAAAACTATTGATGCTGTACCAAGCTATTGTAACGTGGCTTCATCATTTGTTCGATGCTGTGCAGAATGAATGCTCAACAGGACCGAAATATCACACTCAATTCAACCTACCAACTAGACTTCAGACAATGATTATTCTTTCTTTGAAAATAAGAGTTGGTATAATTCCTTCAATTGTTTATTAATATTTATGTATTCCACACTCTCTTCTGGAGACATTGTAGCAATTTTACACTCTAACAACTCTTGGCGCGAAAGTATTTCAGAACATAGCCAAAGTTCTCTTATTGGCCGCATATCAAATTTAAAAGCTTTACTACACATATATTTACCGATATCAGTCAGTCCTTCAATACTTCCATCAGGCCTTCTGTGTAAATGCAAATCAAACTCTTCTGTCGCTGGATCAATAAATCCAACTTTTCCATCATTCATAATGTTTTTGTCATTTGTCGGCCACTTCTTTGATTTTTTTCTATTACAAGTAAAACATGAATATACTAAATTATAATAGTCAGTTTCTCTTTCAGGTGCAAGAGTTTCCGGAACAAAATGATCTATTTCAAATCCTTTTGTTGTTACTATTTCCTTTTTTCCACAATATCCGCATCTATGATGAAAATCTTCACTTAAGTAATTTTGATATTTTTGATAGTTTGCTTGTGTAGCAATACCATCTCTCCTTGTAATTTTAACCTCTCCATGTATTCTCATAAGGCACCTACTCTGTTTTATCTATTAGTTTATCTAATAAATGTAATATATCGGACATTTTCTTTGACGCATTTGTTGTCAATAACTCTGCTGGTAAATCATCTACTTCGTCATATGCTCTCAAAATTTTAAATAATTCTATTAAACGTTCTTCTTCATTTGAATTGATGTCATTATTATCTTTTTTCAATTTTAAACTTTCAAATTCAGTCTGATGATATTTTAGGCGATTATCAAAAACCTCAACCGCTTGTTTGAAAATATTTATCATCTCTTCAAAATCAGGTGAGTCAATATCAGCATCTAACTTTTCTCTTTCCATAAAGAGATTTTTAATCACTAAATTTTCGCTAATCCCCTCGTCGCAGTAGTTAGTCAGAATAATACATGGCAAATCAGGTATCTGACTATTGATATACGCAACCAGTTCTGTTCCGTTAAAATCATACATTTCTGTTAACTTGTAATCTACAAGCATACATTTTACACCATTGCCAAGAATCCATTTTACGACATCCTCTTTATTGAGGGCTACTTCGACAAAAAGTAATTCAATACCCTTTCGCTTTAAACGAATTTTGTAATCATCAATTAGGCTTTTGTCATCATCAATAAAACCTATCTTATACATGTAAACACCGCCTATTGCTTTTCTTTTAATACCATAGTGATATAGAAACCATTCTCATGATTTTTATTTTCAGATAAGTCAATAGAACCATTATATTCATTAACAATCCTATTAACGATCCACATTCCCATACCAGTTCCAATAACATCTCCAGTAGTGGACCGTTTATCACTTTCAAATGGTTCCAATATCAGCCGGGGATTTTTTTTGTATGCATTCGACAACCCTACACCACTATCATAATATTGTATTATTATTCCATCCTCAATAGAACTTATACTTATATTTATTATTTTTTCTGCCGCCCGAGAACCATCAAAAGATGAAGTACTATTAGCAATTAAGTTGTTTAAAATACTTTCAATTTCATATGGAAAGCACTTAAATACAATATCGTCGATGGTTTTATTAATTTTAATATTCTTAGGAGATAAAGCAGACTCCCAGTCTAAAATAAACTTCGACAAAAGTTGATTAAGATCTGTATTTCGCATAGTGCGTTTATCTCTTCTAACTGACTCGACTGTTACTTTAAACCAAGAAGTAAAAAAGTGCCTAATCTCATTTGCCTCTAGTACATATTTTAACCCTTCATCAATATTGGCATCGATATGAAGAGCATCCTTAGCCATAGAAATCTTCATCCCTAATTTGTGAGTAATTGCTTTGATTTCATGAATATATGTATTCGTCACAATACCAGTAGTCGCCAAAACTCGTAACATTTGTAACTCATTTTCAAGTTGCTTAATAGTAGAATCTTTTTTTTCGACCAAGACAGAAACTTTTTTCACGTCAATAAATTCAGGCCTATAAATTTTATTTTCTTGTTTTGCTTGTTGTTCTTTTTGAGCATCCTGTTTCAGCTTTTGTTCTAACTCTTTCTCTATCTCTTCGGTTGGATGCAATCGATCATAATAATCATTTAATGTTCTGCAGACAAACTGTCTGTCCCGTTCAAAAAACCTAATGATATTTTGTATAAATTCCTGTAAGAGTAAAAATTCCTTTGTTTCAACAATACCTTGTCTATTAGCTTGGTCAGGTAATGTAATATTTGTTCTTGATATATAAATACTCCCATGAATTTGATCTGAATTTACACGCCAAGCTCCTGTTTTATGAGATACAGCTGCTGGCGATTTATTTTTTCGTAAAGCTAACATAAGCCAATCTACCGATGTAGATTTAGGATCACCATAAGGCCTAACTCTGAACCCATCTCTATAAATTCTAACTCCACCAAAAGAATCTCGAATATCTGGGCGGCCTGTTATATCTTTGTAATAATATTTTTCACGTTCTACTCTAGGTGCTGTAAGTTTTGCATAATACAATGTGCCTTCAAAATTTCCGATTGTATTCTCTATATGCGTCTTTCGCCCCAGGACTTCGGTAAAACTAGTATTCTCAATAATTGGTGCACCTTTAAAGTAATTTTTCTGATCCGTCACAAATCCTGCTTCACTTGTTACTTTTTCAAAATCATCCCCAAAATCAAATTCATCACGATTTATTGTAATGGTAACATTACCATTACTAAGTGCTTGAAATTTTATTTTATAATCATAAGAAAAACCATCCGTATCTTGTAAAAGCATAGCGTCTTTTAAAGATGTATTGCTTTCAAAAAAATAAATATTAAATACTTCTTTAAACTCTGGCGGTATCAACGTTTTCAAATTTGATTTTATACTCTCGATAGTTGCAGTATCCCAACTATCGCTTAAATTAGTAAGACGAAAAATTGAACCTGTAGTTGCAAATTTATCTGCAACTAATTTTATAACATCTTTATTTGTAACTTGACCCAAAAAGTCCAAAAAAGAAATATTTACTTTATTAAGCTCAGCTGTAATATCTGTGATTTTCTGTCCAAATTGAAAGACAGACCAATCTACCTTCCATAGCAAATGTTCCTCTTCAGAGATTGTTACCAAATTACAATTATCTGCAATTCTGTCTAACGCGAATCTCCCAATCCCTTTTGCACCTGTTTGTACGCGGCCTTTCTTTGTTTTAAACTCTATTTTCTTTGATGAACTCCCTATAGTCATCCAATGCTTGAGAATTACAGCTTCTGTCATCCCCGTTCCATTATCTCCTATATATAAGGTACTGGTTTCCTTTTCAAAATACAGCAAACAAACTGAAGCATCAGCATCATAGGTATTCTTAACAAGTTCTAATACTGCACCATCTAATTTTGATACATTTTCACGACCTATTAATTTAGCAGTATACGCATCTACGTTAAACGGGATATTTGACATAACCCTTCCTCCTGCTCCTCAATTTTCATTTCAATAGACTTACTGGAAAAGTAAAATTATTTACATCTTTAGGAGATATTCTAAATGATTTTCCATTTGAAATTACGCCTACATTTTTTGCATATTCCAAAAACAAATCACTACGCAAAATATTCACAGCAGTTGAAAGATCATATATTGGTTGATTATTCTTAGGAACAATATATAATCCCGATGTTGGAATAACCAATTCATTAAGCAGAGTAACTTTTACATGTCCGGTAATCAATGTTGAAATTAGTATTTTTTTTTGATTCAAGTGTGCTAACGCTTGTACACGTCCATATTCAAACCAGTTAATCCCTTCATCGTTGTTCCGTTCGCTTAAAATTTTTTTAAATTGAAGTAAATATCTTACCGCACATGGAAACTTTTTACGAAACTCAACGTCTGAATATTTTTGCAAACCTTCTTTAGTATAATAGTAAGGAAAAATTATGTATTCTTTTTTCTCATAATTTAAAGACCTAGGACTTACAGCTTCTCTTAATAACTCTTTTTCTATTTGTTGACCTTTGACAGTGATATAATTATCACCTTCAATAAAATCAGAAATAATATATACTTTATTTAATAAAGTAGCAACGCTACTAGCAGCATGAAAGTAATCTCCAAAACGCACAAATTCTACGCCTTCTGGATTTGCGATATTTTCCTTTAATACCCATTTTCCTTCAAGTAATTCCTTATTTAGAATATATTTTTTATCTTCGCTAAGATTGTGGTATGTAATACTTTTACTAGAGTTATCTAGATCACAGATAATTATAGCTGAAGCCGTAAGTTTGCCTGCGAAAAGCTTTTGATTTTTATAGTCATAGATATCAGTCAAGTACGGTAAAATATAATTCCTTAAATTTGATGCAAATTGATTTTTAAATATATTACTAGGAATTAAATAAGCTAACTTCCCTGTTTTTTTTAACGATTTAATACTCGCCTCAATAAAAGCATAACAATAATCAAACTTGCCAATTACACAGGTTTCAAAATTTTCACGTACAAAAACTCTATTACTTGGATCAATTTCTTTATATGTTATGTAAGGTGGATTCCCCACAACAAAATCAAATTTATTAGTAATTTTCTGTTTAAGAAAATCCCCGTGAAATATATTCCATTCCACATCAACCAGACCATATTCACCAGCGATTTCATCCAGCTTAGCCTTACAATTGATGATATGCGCAATATCTATCTCTGCTGCCCAAATATCTTTTTCAAGGCCTTTTTTTATTTTGTCCACCGACACTTTTTTATCCATGCTATCAATAATATATCGTTTAACAATTTCCACCAAAATGCTACCATCACCACATGAATTTTCGGCAACCTTTTTCCCATATAGTCCTTGGGTATAACCAATGTAGTCCAACAATTCTTGAACATTTCTATTTGGGGTGAAAACTTGACATTTGGTATTAACAGACATTTTTTCACCCCTTCATTTCAATAATTTTAACAATGCACTCTTCTGCTCGGAAGAAAGAGTTGACCATTTTTCTAGCATTTCTACTTGTTCCTTATTAAGTGCAACTAATTCGCCCTCGTCTGCAAAAAATTGTGATAGTGTTATACCAAAAGCACCGCAAATATCTTCGAGAGTGCTAATACTAGGATCATTATTTCTATTAAACATATTCGAAAGAGTTGACTGAGACACTCCTGATAACTTTGATAATTTATATACACTCCATCTGCGTTCATATAGAAGTTGTTTGATTCGTTCTAAGGTATTCAAAGATACACCCCCACAATTGTATAGTATCCATTCTACTATACAATTGGGTTGTAATCAATAACTCATAAGTGTATTGAAACATAATTTGATAACTCTATTTTCCCATAATTAAATCGAAAGTGTCCATATGGACACCTTCGATACATCATCGTGCTAATTCAGCCCTTTTAGAATGCTGTTCATTTAGCTAAAGAAATTTAATATACTAAAAAAACAATGGCAATTGAAAAGAACATTTACTGAGGGTCTGTAAATAGTTTTGTGCTATTTCCTCATCAGGATAAATCCGATTTGACCTTATCAAGAAAGAAAACAGAGAGTTCCAAAAGAATTTTTTCCCAATTCTGAACCCGTCCCGTCCATTTACGTAATACATCCATCGTGGCCAGATACAGCATTTTGGGCAGGGATTCGTCATTAGGGAAGATGCTCTTACCCTTCGTTACTTTGCGTAATTGCCGATGGTAGCTTTCAATCATATTGGTGTGGTATAAATGAGTTTACGAATTTCCGGTGGGTATTCAAAGAAGGTAGATAGCTCCGCCCAATTGGTTCGCCAGGAATTAAGGATCAACGGATATTTGTCGCCCAAGATATTTTCAAATTCTTCCAGCGCTCCCAGAGCCAGACTTTCTGAGGCTGCCGTATACTTGGAAGTATTTCATATCGTTACTGTCAGATGCATGCTGGAACCATCCTACAATAACCCATGACCCGTTTTCCAAATCCAAATGGATATCAGCGCTTATAGTAACAATGTTTCTGCCAATCGTACCTGGTTTTTCGATTTCAAAAAAGTAAATTGCTACCAAAAATCCTCAGGGACGGTTCTATAGAACCAAAAATTGATATTAGAATTCTAATCCTTTACTAAATCTTTCTCTACCTATAAAAAATATCTAATAAGTCTCCCTGTCAAAACCCATCCTAGCCGCTAACGATCAAGTCATATACAACTTTACTATCGTTATAGCCCATCCCATTTAGCTAGGTTAGCAGTCCCATATCTTTTTTCAGCTTTTTCCTGCCGAGAGAAGATGTCTTGGAAGTATTCCATATCGCTACTGTCAGAACCACGCTGGAACCATCCTACAATAACCCATGACCCGTTTTCCAAAGCTAAATGGATATCAGCGCTTATAGTAGCAATGTTTCTGCCAATTGTACCTGGTTTTTCGATTTCAAAAGAGTAAATTGCCACTGCACGCAGCCTGCTGCCATCGTAGGTTACATCTTCCAAGCCATGGAGAGTATAATTCTTTACCGGAAGTGAGCGAAGCCGGTCATCAGGTACGCTTCGTAAATCGGGGAAAATTCTCTTCATAGCGGCTGTATCTTTCTCACTTATAGCTGTAAAATATGGCACAAGGGTACGTATTATCTCCCGCTCCGCACCAGAAACCGTCTGTCCGTCCTTAGCAGCAATAGGGAGCGATTTAATAGGCGAGCCACGTTTACCGGCGTCATAGTCAGTTAAAACAACGCGCCGTAAATGCCGATAGAAAGTTACTTTCCCGCCACTATCCAGCGACATAATTAAGTCTCCGGGTAGATGCTCTACTTTAGCAAGTAAGACTTTTTTTGTTATGACATTTACACCCCAGAGTTCCGGGGTAGCCGAACCTTGCTCAGATATTGTTATAAACCCATTTTTAAAGCTAAAAGCTGCTACCTGATCCGGGGATTTCTTTAAGACGTTATCTAAATCCTTAGGCGTTACCTTACGGAGGGGATCATCAGTTTTTATCGAAACCATTTGCCCACTATCGTAAAAGGCAAACCATTGGTAGGGCAATGGTCCTGGATCAAACTTAGAGACTTTTGCCATATCAGGATTCGTAGGAACCAGTTCCCAGTATCCGATCAGTTGCGGTCTTTGGGCAAACTGTCCAATAGAAGCCTCTTCAGCCATTACAGGAACAGCAACTAGGTTTATGACCAATAATACTAATAGGAATAGCCTTCTTAAACTTAGCATGTAAAATCCTCCTGTTAAATACTTTGCTTACAGGTTCCAGCCTCTCAGCCTCTCGGTCAATCTCCCGGTTTTAACCCTACAGACTAACCATTTCGTTAACCTCTATCCTTCATAAACAAAAGGTTTTTAGATTTTTCCCTAGTCACCAAAATACCGTTTAAGCTTAACCAATGCCGGGGCATCCAGTATATCCAACGCACCGTCTGTCTGTTTTTCTATCAGTTTGAGGCATTTTTCAATCCGGCTAAGCATGGGGCCAACAATACCGCTCGTTTGGTTTATATAGGCGTATATGTCCTTGACTCAAGTGGGAATTTTAGGTCCCCGCCGCCTGAACCACCTCAAATAATTGTTTGTTGAAATAAATTCGCTCCTTGCCAATTTTCTGCGATACAAGGAAACCAGCTTCTTCTAGCGCCGACAAATAACCGGCCGCTGTCTTGCGCGAAACACCGAGACCTGCTTCAACGTAAGCTGTTTTGGTATAAAACTCATAAAATAACAGCTCCACCAGTTCTTTTGAATAAACTCGCGGCAGCGTATTTTTTATGTCTTCCGCAGTCTTGTCCACCACTGCATTAATTTTTTTCACCAATAGCAATGTCTCTTCGGCGGTTTGCTCAATGCCATCTAGGATAAAAAGAACCCATTCCTCCCAAGCTTCTTTCGTCCGAACTTCCTGTAGCAGCCGATAATAGGCGCTTTTGTTGCGTATGATGTATTTACTAAGATATAGGATGGGACTGTCTAACAGTTCTTTAAGAACCAGGTATAAAACGTTTATAATTCTCCCGGTGCGTCCATTCCCATCATAAAATGGGTGGATCGATTCAAACTGGTAATGAATGACTGCCAATTTGATCAACGGGTCAATCGCATCATAATCATCATTGATATATCTTTCCAGGTTTGACATAAGTGCAAGAATTTCTTGTTCATTACTGGGTGGCGTATAAATCACTTCACCCGTCGTCTGGTTTTGCAAGACTGTTCCTGGTAACTTTCTGATACCGGCCCGATTTTTCTCAATGTCTTGTTGGATTTCAACAATCATATTCGTGGTCATCATCTTTTTTGCTTTGACGAGTTCATACCCTTTCCAGAGAGCCGTCCTGTAATTTACAACTTCCTTGGCTGCGGGATTATGATAATTTGCTTGAGACATAGCCTTAAACAATTCATCATGGGTGGTTATTATATTTTCTATTTCGGAACTATCCTTCGCCTCATTGATGGTCACTGCATTGAGCAAAATGTTCTTATTTGGCATCGTATCGGCAAAGCCTTTTAACTCCGCCAGTGCTCTGTGGGATCTGGCCAACTGTTTTAAAACTTTCTTAGTCTCAAGGTCAATATCAGGTGGTAAATATTTTAACGTGCTATCTTGCATCGTATCGCTCCCTTTTATTCCATTATATGGGTAATCACTTCCTATATCAATATAACGTGAGTAAAAAACAAGAAAAATTACCCACGTTTTAAAAACATGAGTAAGCGTTACCTATATAATTAATACAAATTGTCTCTTACTCCGGGAATTTTTCTAACCCCACTCCTTCCTGCAGCAAAAAACGAGCTGTGATTTCGATTAGTATTTCGGCACACCCAATAAATGATATAAGTTGATTTTTCACTTCTAATATCATTTGCTTGTTAACGGCTGAAAATTATTAAGCATTTCGGTAAGGTCTGCAAAAAGCTCCTCATACCTTTCCACACGGCTATCAGTAACAATTTTATAATAGGTATCTTCTAATACGAATTGCACGAAGATTATATTTCTAAGAATCACGCTATCATCAGGTCGTTGTACAACCGCGAAAAGAGCTTTGTGTCCCTTGACATATATTATTTTATTTTCAAGCAGTGTATAAGTTTTTTCAGAATCAAACGCAGACTTAATTCGTTTACAAAGTTCTTCCTCACTAAATTCATCCAATGAAAAACCCGTTTCTTTATTCAGCATACTTATCGGGAAAGACTTTATAGTAATATTACCGATAATATAATTTGCATCATTGATACGTTTCATTTTCCAAAACAACGCGCCATTCTCTTTCGTTGAATTAGATATAAAGAACCACTCTTCAGGTAAACTAATCTTGAAGTTTTGGTCTTGATTCTCATATTCACGAGCACTACAAATTCCTTGTAAAATAATAAGAAGTACAAATGTGAATATAAATATATAACGTTTTTTATAAAACCGCATGATATTTCTCCCTATGTTCAGAGGTTCGGTTCAGCAACCCTTTATTTAAAATTACAGTCCTTATTTCTCGTGCTCACTTCCCTCTCCCACTGGCCGCTGTCTAAAACAAAAAGGTTATTTAGATTTTTCAAGAGTCACCAAAATACCGCTTAAGCTTAACTAATGCCGGGTCATCCAGTATATCCAGCGCACCGTCTGTCTGTTTTTCTATCAGCTTGAGGCATTTTTCAATCCGGCTAAGCATGGGGCCGACGATACCGCTTGTTTGGTTGATATAGGCGTATATATCTTTGACGCAAGTGGGAATCTTATAGCCCTGTGCGCTGCTGGCAATCAGCACACCTGCGTCTCTCAGTGGCGCTACGATCCGGCGATACAGATACTCCCGCGTAACCTTCACTTCTGAAAGGCCTGACAGCATCCTAATTAGTTCACTGGAATGGATATACAGGGAATCGCTGATATTGTGGGCTGTAAACAGCAATCTTTTTAAGAACAAAATACGCAGGCGAATTTCTTCCTCGTCAGCATGTTTATTGCGATCAATATAGGTTGCCGCACATTGATCGGCCAGTGCATAGATCTGCTGATCAAACGAAGGGTTGGCATTTGCGCCCGCCGTATAAGGTACGATTTGCTTAGGAAACCTGATGATTTCTCGAATCTTGCTGCCGCATATTTTAAGTGCGTCCGGTGCTTTATTATCCGTCACATGCTGCATAATAGTCCCGGCGATAAAGTCCGCAATTTGTACGATATGACTATTACGACTGTCTACATAATCGAAATCATATTCATTAAACAGATTCGGGGCCGGTCTGTTTCTACGGACATAGGTCCGGAACTCTGCCTGAAACTCGGAGGTTCCATAGTCTTCTTCTACGATTTTCAGTTTCGGATAAAACGCATACATCGACTCGTACAACTGCTGATGTAGAAACTTTATAAAAGTTCCTTTATACTCCGTAAGCGGTGAGTCTTTATAAAATGCCTGCTTGTCCGCCATAAGGATAATAAGCGAAAAATCCAGGTTCAACAATTCGGCTACTATCTTTGCCCGTTGGGAATGCTTATTGCCAAGCGAGTTCGACTTGATTTCACCTTTTCCGAAATACTTTCGGCGCAATTCGTCAGCTTTTTGCTCGATTTCAAGCAGGTTCTCATTGTTGACCACCACGGCGCAAACAATATAATGTGTGGAAACACCGTCTTTTTCAAAATCAAAACCGAAGTTGCCGCATTCAGCAATATATGCCGTGCGTCCGGGCTGTGTGGTAAAATGATTCAAACGCTCAATATCCTCAAACGTTAACTGATATCCTTCCATACGTAGTCCTCCTCACGGCATGTATTTCACTTTGCTGTAAAAACCAGAATAGCCTTACTAGCCTTTCAAGTTTTATAGAAGCATTATCTTTGAATTTCCTATGAATATTCTACCAATTCTCCAGTTCAGGACCATAGTCCTGCAGTTTTGGCCCTTAAATAACCAAAACTTACAAAATATTCATCGCAACCAATGACAAAAAAAGCCAGGCATTCAAACCATTTTCTGATTTGACTGCCTGACTTTTTTATCCGGCTATAGCTTGCTCAAGGCAAGCTCTGTATAGGATTCTTTGAGGATAACGGTAGGACTTCCCGCTTTTATCTATCAGATAAAAGCTGTCCGGCTACACCGATATTGTCTTTCTCGTTTTCTTTTATCAAAACGGTAATGCTCTGTTTCGGTACATTCAGAATGTTCAAGGTTGATTCGGTAAACTCCTGTACTAACTTGACCTTCTGTTCCCTGCTCATTTTGGATGCTTCTAAGGTAATAACCGGCATGCTAATCTCTCCTTTTCATTATTAGTTATTTTTCTCTTTTAATTCCAAATATATAGCCGCCACATCCAGCTTGGCTTTTCCATTCTGCTTGGCTTCTTTATACCCCCTTTCCGCAGCGCTGGCAAGCGGCAAGGTCATGGCGTTTTCCTCGACGGCCTCTTTAATGAGGCCCAGATCTTTGGCCATAAGCTCCAGCATAAACTGGGAAGGGAATTCTTCCCGCGCATACATATCTTTCTTTAGCTGGAAGAAGGCATTGGAAAATGCTGACTGGGAAATCAGCTCCAGGATCTGTTCTTTGGCAACACCTAATTTTTCAGCAAAGAGTACTGTCTCAGCAAAGCCTTCGCCTATAATGGCAAGCAATAAATTGATCGCAAGCTTGGCCGCACTGCCCTTTCCATTTTCACCAAAATAAATAGTTGCCTTTCCCAGGATATCGAAATAGGGCTGGCAGGTGGCTTTGGCTGTTTCATCGCCGCCTACCAGGACAACCAGTTGGCTGTTTTGGGCGGCGCCAACAGATCCCGATACAGGTGCGTCCAGGTACACGCCGCCTTTAGCCGCAACCAATTGGGAAAATGCTAGGGAGTCCTTGGGCGAAATGGTACTCATATCAACAATAATCTTGCCGGCGGTTACGGCTTCCAGCACGCCGTCCGGCTGGGTCAGTACGGCTTTTACCGCGGCAGCATCGGTCAACATGATAAAGGTAATATCCGACTGGGCCACCACCTCTTTCGGCGAATTGCTCCGGTTTGCTCCAGCCTGGACAAGTTCTTCCGTTTTCGCCACAGTACGATTGTAGACAGTGACTGTATTTCCCTGTTTCACAAGATTTCCGGCCATGGGAGTTCCCATATGACCCAGGCCAATCCAGCCTAACCTATTCATCTTTATAATCCCTTCCTAAACTCCAGCATTTCGCTATGGTGTCACCTGTCCTTAGATAAGTTCTGGTTGGCATCTCAAATAAAACCGGTCTGATTTTTTCATAGTTAATGTTGCCCGATTCATCCAGCATGTTTTCTTCCACATAGGTATTCACTACCTTCAAAATGAAATTGTCATAATTGCCATGGTCATAGATATCAACCACTTCGCATTCCATCGAGAGATAGGCTTTATCGATAAGCGGTGCACTCTTTAATTCACCCATACGATAGGCAAATACCTTTGATTTATCCGTCCTGCTCCCCGTCGCAGTACCGACATAATCGGCCTCGACAAGCATAGCTTCGTTCACCAGATTGATTGATACTGTTTTGTTCTCTTTGATGCCCCGGTTGCTGTAATGCTCTTTCCGGCTGCTGATCATAACCCGGTCTAGTCCGATAAGGCCAATATGAGCAATGTTCAGCCAGTTTACTCTGCCCTCAACTACGGTGCCAACGATCGTAGCCGGTGTAGGGTATAGTCCGATTACGGAGCCAATGTTTTTCTTCATAGTATGTAGTCCTTTCTATCCCGATATTTTTATAGTTCCGCCAATAGAAAGATCCCGTTGACATGTATCTTTATAGGAGTTCTATCCGCATCTATCATGGTCTGAACAACCGGTTTCCTGCGGGTCAAAACTCTCGATACCTGTCATTTCATTAGTATTAAACTATGTTATCATTCTAGTCATCCTACCTCATTTTGGCAAGAATGCACTTTTTTGTAACATAGTATCCAAACGGAAAGTAAGGGCATAGTGGATGGTAAAGAAACCAGATACTTTTAAACTCCCAAGTCAAGCTAACTAAAGTTAAGCAAGAAAAACCAAGCGATCAAACCGGATATGATTTAATCGCTTGGTTTCTTATAAGGCAAACCGGAAAGGACGCTCCCCTAGAAACTCGCATCAGGCTAGGCCTGGTAATAAACCATAGCTGTCGTCTTTACGCTACATCTTGGTCAAAACTCAAGGAAATGACGCGCCGGCTCAATCCACCAACATTTCTCTAATGATCTCTTTTACTAAAGCTATCTCCTCCTCACTAAGCCGGCCTACCCGATCACAAAGCCGATTCTTATCAATAGCCCGAATTTGGTCTAACACGATCCAGCCTGTGACGCTGCCAACCTGCATTTTCGTTCGGGTAGGATAGCCTTCTCGCCCCTGACTTGTAACCGGTGCAATAATAATCGTTCTAAGATGATCATTCATTTCCGGAGGAGATATGACTACACACGGTCTAACTTTGTTAAGCTCCGCCCCTCCGGTAGGATTCAGATCTACCCAATAAACAGCATATTGGTCAATCATCCTTCCATTCCTCCAGTAAATCTGCATCCGAATCATCGGGGATTAAGATTTGATTATCCCCCTGCTTTGCTATTTTCTTAAATGCCGCTCCCCATCCCTCACGCGGACTTTTAATCGGTTTTAAGATAATATTATTAAACCGCACTTCAATCTCAACCTTTTTATCAATGCCACATTGCTTCAAAAGTGACGCCGGTATTCTTACTCCCTTAGAATTGCCAATCTTAATAATATCCGCTTTCATATAAGCCTCCGCTAAGTAATTACTTTGTAATTACATTATATAGGATATTTCGATATTATTCAAGATGACTGCTCATTATTATTAAGACCGTTCCCGGGAGCCATAGCCACTGTAACCGAAAGGCTTTCTCTCAAGAACGGTCTTAGACCTGCAGTTTATTCATTTAAAAGTGATCATCACCGAAACTGCTAGAGCAAGCTCAAGTAAGATTTACCTGATTGGCAATCTGGTCTCGCCAAACATGATAGCCAAGCTCATTCAGATGCAGTCCATCGGTTGTATAAATAGCAGGAAGCCGTCCGTTGGAATCGCTAAAGGCAGGTACGAGATTAAGATAGCGGCAGCCGGTATTCTTAGCCAATTGCTCAATCTGGCGGTTAAGCTGCTTAATGTTGGCGTTGGTCCGTTTATTCCTGGCCGGAAACAGCTCATCATTAAATGGCAGGACACTTTCCACATAAATTTTAGTCTCCGGCGATTTTTGTTTTAGCTGATCAATGATGCGTTGATAGTTTTCCATAATATCAGGAATGGCACGGTTATAGCAAAGGTCGTTGGTACCGATCATAATAAACACCTTGGCCGGTTTCAGGTCTGTCACTTGTTGCAGCCGTTGCAAGACACCTAACGTGCTGTCACCGCCAATCCCCCGGTTTAGTACGGGGTATTGCGGAAATAGTTGAGACCAGTTCCCTTCATCGGTCATGCTGTCACCCAGGAAAACAATCGGATGAACCGAGTGAGGTTCCAGCGAAAAGTAAAGACTGCGCACCCGGTAATGGAGTGTAAGATACGGCGGATCCTGCGGTGTACGGCCCAACTGATTGCTCCAGTCCCAGAAACGCGCCTCATCTTCCTGGGCAATGGCTGCCAGGGGAGAGTAGAAATGGGTAAGACCGATAAATAAAGCGAGTAAGGCAATCGTGATGTAGCGAATTTTCATAGTAATTCCTCCAATAATGTAGCTGTCGCTTGGGCAAAAAGTAGTACTGCAGCTTGCCTCCGGAGGCCAGTTCAGTCCCCTTATATATATAAATCACCTAGTAACTTGTGAACCAAAAGGATACTTCGCTGAAACACCTAACAACTCCTTCAAATTAATAAGTTTTTAGTTGCCAGTATGTTAATTTTTAATGCTTCTGTCTATAACGGGAGCATTTATTTTGGCTATAAGAAAAACCTCCAAGTCCGGTGCGTTACTTACACCAGCTTGGAGGTTTAGTTCTCCGGATCTCCATAGCAGATCTTTTACCCTTTTATTTATCGGATTTACGGTGTACTGTTTTTGGCAACAATGACTGAGCTGGCTGCCACCATCAGCATTGTTGCAGCAACAACAACAAAGGCAAACGGAAGACTGATTGAATGAGCCATAAAACCGATAAGCGCCGGCCCGGCCAAAATACCTGAATAGCCCAGGGTAGAAACGGCTGATACGGCCAGGTTTGCCGGCATGACTTTCTGGCGGCCCAGTACGGAATACAACACCGGAACGATATTGGAAGATCCCAGTCCCAGCAAGGCAAAACCAAACAGCGCGGCCGTCCAGGTTGGAACGAATACGGCAATGGCAATCCCTGCTGCCGCACCAATCCCGCCAAACAGGATCACATTCTTGCCGCCGAATTTGGCAACAATCCGGTCCCCCGTTAATCTGCCGATCGTCATGGTAACGGAGAATAAAGAATAGCCCAGCCCCGCCTGCGACAGTTCAACACCGCGCAGTGAAGTTAAAAATACGGCACTCCAATCCAGCATGGACCCTTCGGCCAGAAAGACTATGAAACATAAAATCCCGATGAAAAGGACAATGCCCTTAGGCAAAACAAATAAGGGCCCCTGCTTTTCCTCACTTCCGTAGGGCAGCAAGTACCTGCCAAACATCACTAACAGGCCAAGGATTATCACTACAACACCTAGCATTGCCGCCACTGGCGATACACCGGCTTCCAGCAAGCCGCTCACACTGCCGGCCCCAACAAAACCGCCGACACTCCAGAGTCCATGAAAACCGGACATCATGGGCCGGCCACTGGCTTTTTCAACAATCACAGCCTGGATATTGACGACCACATCGATCATACCAACTGCGGCGCCAAAGACCAGCAAGGCAACTACGGCTGCCGGTATGCTTGCCACCGTAGCAAGAAAGGGTAAAGTAATACACAGGAACAGACTGGCAAGCCCAATAATCAGCCGGCAGCCAAAGCGTGCCGCAAGCAACCCGGCAAAAGGCATGATACTGATCGAGCCAGCTCCCAGGCACAATAAAAGGAAACCAAGCGCAGCCTCATCAACACCGAGGCGCGCCTTGGCATAGGGAACCAGCGGAGCCCAGGCCGAGATGCCAAAACCGGCAATAAAAAAAGCAACCCGGGTGGATACTTGTTCCCAAAACCCCGGTACCTGTTGTTTAGAAAGCGTGCCCTCAGCAAAGGGCAATGCATTACCCATTTTAGCCATGTTATCCCCTGCCCATCCTACGAATTATAACGAGAATTCTCTACTAGCGGAACAGACTACAATCTTTTTTCGATCAGTTGAACATCACAGGCCAGGCTTTCCAGGGTAATGGCAATCAAGCCATTGATATAATCACCCTGGATATTCTCCTCAATCAGGAGCTGTGGCATATGTTCCTGCGGTATGATCGCTTCGCAGTCAGTATAAAACTGTTCCAGCATATCTAGCCGGACCAGGTTGCCTGTCAGCACAATGGTTTCCGGATTAATGACGGCAATGATCGATACAATCGTCTTTACCATTAAAAGGGAAACCGAATTGGCCCGGTTGAGCTGTTGAATTTGTTCCTCCCGTGAAATATCAAAGGGTAAATACGAGACTTCCCCGGCAAAGTTAGTATTGCCTCGAACAATGTGACCATCGACCATAATGCCCGCCCCGGAACAATTATCGCGGGGAAAAATGACCACCGCTATGGTCTTGTCTTCGTCATATTTTTGTTTTTGGTAAAAGCCATAGGCGATTAGATTGACATCATTCTCCACAGTAACCGCTACATTATATTTTTCCTTTAATCTGGCTGCCAGGGCGATATCTGCCAGTTCCTTGATGTCACAGGAAACAATAAAGCCTTTGTTCACAAGCCCGGGTACACCGATTCCAAGGGCCGTAATATTTTCGTAGCGGTCAATGAGTTCTTCCACCAGATTATCTATAACTTCATAAGTTATGAGGGGAACCTCAACCGTCTGCTGCGCAATCATCTCACCGATCAAATTAGCAACTGCATAAATGATCCGCTGCCTTCCGCCTTCATTACTTACATAAATACAGGCAATATAAGAATAATTTGCGTTGTACATAAACCGCCGGGCCGGACGTCCGCCGCTGGACTGTTCTAAGTCAGTCTCGATGACTTCGCCCCGTTCCAATAGCTCGTTTAAAATATTGCCGCAGGTTGCGACACTTAAGCCAGTTGCATTGGCCAACGTGATTTTGGTGCCGCCTTTTAAAGCTTTCAATGCGGTCTTAACCAATTCAACATTGACCTGTTTAACCCGGATAGTATTATTAACTATTGGCATCTTACACGTCTCCTTATCTATCTAACTCATTTTACAGTTTGCTTAGCTTAGCAAAAGTCAATCCGCGCTAAGAGCCGAGAACATAATGCCTTTTTTAATTCATTCAGCGTTAACAAAAGGTATAGTTATATACCTGCTACATTCCAGCCGCTCTTTCAACAATACTTTAAATAACTCTTATTAAAAGTATTATATTAATAATATAGTATTAATGCTCTTCTTTGTCAATTACTAAAAACACTATCTCTATCTCATCAATTCGCCATAAAAAAACCTCCAAGCCCGGTGCTTTTACTTTACACCAGCTTGGAGGTTTACACAGTTCCATGCTCTCTATATCATCCTTTTCATCATCAGACAAACGCTGTCCGCCTGCACCGCTATACATAAAACTCCCGATACGTTGGTATTTCCAGTGCTGCCAGCCGCCCGCCGAAGCAACTGCCGCAGTCAATCCCAATTTTGTCCTTATAGACTTTATCGTACCAGATTTTTGCCTGCTTCCTCTTATTAAATTTCGGATTGTAAGGAGACAAGTTCCAGGTGGGAACATGCCCAAATATCAGCATTTTATCATGATAAGCCGGACAAAACGGAAACGATTCGTCCATCCAGATTGTGTCATTTTCCTCATTGTTTTCAATAGATTTCGTCGTATTGGCTCCGGCATGGGCAAAAATATACCGGCCTGTCGTGTAATAAAAGGGTAAGGAACTGATGAACTGCAAAATATGCTCGAGGCCTTCGGGCGGTAAGTTTTTAATTTCCTGAAACGTGGAATATCCACCATGATACATATACCAATTATACAGATCTTCACTTGGCTGGGTACGCCAGTTTTCCGTTGTCAGCATTTCCACAATACTGTCCTGAGCAAATCTTTCGTGATTTCCCTTGAGTACAATCGCTCCTTGCTGTTGAAGCTTTTGGCAAATCGCCAGGGTTTCCAGGTTCTCGCGGCCCCGGTCCAACAAATCACCGACAATGACCAGCAAATCATTGTTGGGATCGTAATCGCATACTTTTAATAAAGCCAACAGGCTTCTGCTTTCCCCATGAATATCGGAAATGGCTAGTATCCTGTCTACTACACGCATAAACTCACCTGCTTATTTATTTTTGATTAATATCCCCCCAACCATTAAGCCTCTATCAAGATAGAAAAAATATAAGCGGAAGGATTCCTTTACCCTATCCATCCGCTTATGTCTGCCTTTACTCACTGATTTTATTATTTATCGCTTCATTAAGAATATTTCGTTTAAGTTGTTCCAGCGTTGCCTGATTCCACTGGTATTGCTCTCCTGATTCACTAAGCGGGTATGCCTTCAATTCATTCTTACCCGTTTTTTCAAAGACCAGTGCCGGCCGTTCAGAAGAATTATCATAGACTCTAGCCATATCCGCAACTTGAATCGCCATAGGCAAAAGCCCCATAGCCCTGGTATATCTGGCCGCTATCTTTTCTTCAGGTACATTATGCCCGCCTTTTGCTACCCTGTCCCGCACCCGCTGGACATTGATCGCCGGGTCTTGCGTTGTTACATAGATTAGGCAAACTTCATAGCCGGCAGCCTTAGCCTGGCTCATAAGATGGATTTTAGCCGGTGTAGACATAACCGTTTCGGTAATAAACGAAATCCGCCCGTCGATAGCTTGCTGACGCAATTGATCCGCCTGATTTGCCGCATCACGATTTATAGCATCCATTTGCGCTTGACTGACAGTTTTTACATCCACATCGCCCAGCTTCTCTCTGGTCATGTCATCAGCATTAATATAAGGACCGTCCAATGTGCCTCTCTGGATAGCTATTTTATTCATCGTACTTTTACCGGAACCATTGGGCCCGGCAAACACTACCAGTACCGGCTTATCATTTCTCATTCTGTTCATCCTCATACAGCGTACTATACTCTTTACGGCCATCCTGATATACATAGTATATGCCACTCTCATCCCCATGAGTACTTGGCCTACCCGCAGCATGGGTCTCTTCTATCGCCTGCCGCGCCGCATCGGCGAACAGGGCTTCACTTTCTTCTTTAGTTAGCTCCCATAGTTTTTTCATTTATATATCACCGCCCCAACGTCTATTGCAAAAGTCATTTAAAAATTATAGCCAATACGGTTTGCATCATAAAACGTACGATCGGCTCCGTTTTTCTGGTCAAAAGTAAAGACCATGTCTTTGCTCGCCTTCGTAACAACTCTAAGTTCAACAGGTTGCAAAGGATTAATATCATATGCATTAAAATAGGCAGTTACTCCCATATGAGCCCATGATCCGTCGAATTGTGGAAAAGAGTACATCACACTATAGGGGAATATATTATTTCCGTTTTGAATTGCAACAAGCCTTATGCTGCCAAGGTTATTTGCATTATATTGATTAAAAGTAAAAACGACCCTTGCCTGATAAGAATTAGCCAGTATAGTCAATCTATCGACTTTAATTGGTTCAAAAGTTTTCTCCGATAGAATACTTTCTGTTGCAATCCCCGCAAACGGTGTTAACCAATACGCATCGCCTGAAGCTTCTACCGCGGAGAAGAAACCGCCCTTAGATACTTTTGCTGAGTTATTACTGACAAATGCAATATTTTTTTGTTGCGCTAAGGTTCGACCTGCAGACAAAGCCTTTTGTTTATCAATATCTGATAATACCGGCTCTCTAGTTACAGCAGGTTCTATCCCCTTTTCCCTAAATAGTTTAACAATTTCTGTATTGCCAAACAGTTCAGCTATATCAGCTGCCCCTCTGCCTTTATTATCTTTCCAGTTTAAGTCTATATTAGGCTTTTCCATTAATATTTTTACAGCCTCATAGTTGTTAGAATAGGCCGCTGTTGTAAGCGGTGTCGTATTATTGGAACTAATGTAATTCGGATCCATACCCGCATCTAAAAATAAAGACAAAGCCGCATTATCTTTTTGTTGTATCACTCTAAGAAAAGCATTTTCGTTATAGGAAATTTTCAATTGGGCTAATCCAACTCTTGCTTCTTCCGGCGTTGCAGCTAAACAGATGCCACTCAATAGAATTAGAATTGCAAAAACAAATAACAATATTTTTTTCATAAATATCCTCCCTGATTTTTATAGGAATCTGTTACCAATTCTCTAAGACGGGACCATAGTCCTTCACATTTCGTCCTGAAATAACCAAAACTTACAAATAATTCATCAAGAACCAGCTTTATAAAAAACAAGCGATCAAACCGGAAGGGTCTGTGATCATTTAACTTTTTGTTAAAGTGGGTTACTATATAGTTTACAACTAATTTTTTAAGCTTCTGGCACCAAATTTTCCCTTGATTAGTTGCATATTTTCTCATCATGGGTATAATATAATAAAAGGACTGGCGTGCTCGACACACGCCAGCCCTACAGGCTGTCTAACCGGAAAACGGCTAGCCCAAATTGCATGTTATTAGGAAATAACCGCCATCTGAGCAGGGGCGGTTATTTCTTTTGGGTCATGACCAATACCATGAGCGTGGCAAATGCGACCGCAAATGTCAATGCCTCATAAACAGTCATCTTACCATCCCCTTCCTGGAAAGGAAGGAGCTAACCGTCCCCCGAGCAGCCTACAAACCTATTATAGCATATTTTCCCAGGAGAGTAAGAAAATACTTTTCTTGTGAATGTTTCCCCGCATTGGGGGTAACTGTCTCACTATTCCTCTACCGTTATTGTTTAATCAAGCCTTCCCGTCCGGCGGCGTATTTAGACGGTAAAAATCATATTCCTTCCTAATAAAGAAAACCTCCATCTAAGGCAGCATGACGCCCCAGATGGAGTAACTTTTTAAGTTTATTCAAGATTAGCATGAAACTTCCATAAATTTTTTAGCTGAATTTCTTTTTTCTCCACAATCATTTTAGCAATAGTATCTCCCAGAAGTAATAAGCTTTGTTCAAACAGGCTGGACATGGGTTGCTCCGATTGGACTTCATCCTGTAAGTAAAGTTTCGTTTGCACCGGTATTCTCACCATTAAATCCGTTATCGGTGCTAGGCTGCTATGTGGATTGGAGCCAAAGTGTATTATTTTCCCGCCTATTGTTTTTGCTTTCTGCGCTATGGCCACCGGTATCAGGGATTCTCCACTTCCCGATGCAACAATCAAGATATCTCTGTCGGTCATGGCCGGTTCGGTAATTTGTCCCACAATAACCGTGTAAATTCCTAAATGGGAAAGTCTTTTGGCAAAGGCCTCAATCTCCAGCTTAACCCGGCCAACACCAATAAAGAATACCTTATCCGCTTGTAGGATCAATTCAATGCATTGTTTGATATCTTCCTCCCGTACTTTTGCCAATGCAATATTGCATTCCGCTAAAATAGATTGATAAGTTTGTTGATAGTTCATTTGCCTCCGCCGCCTCCATGATTTCTGGCTGCCAAACCAAGTTGAATCTCTTTATTCATTTGCGTGAAATTATCCCGTAAGGAAGCCCCCTTCCAAAAAAAGCTGGTACTTCCCGCAACCAGGCAATCTGCTCCCGCGGCTACGACATCGGCTATAACGTTCAGAGAAACCCGCCCATCTACAATAATTTTAGACTGCAGTCCCTGCTTTTCTATATATTCTCTGCATTCTCTAATTTTTCTCAACGCGTAAGGCACCATGGTTTCCCCTTTGTGTCCGGCATAGCCGGGACTAATCAGCATCAGCAGGACATAATCACAGCTTTCAAGTAAATAATGCATGACCTGCAAAGGAGTTGCCGGATTCAGAGCAATACCGGCTTTAATGCCGGCTGCTTTAATTAATCGTAGCATTCTCTCTCCATGAAGAGCCGCTTCATAATGAAAGGTAATACTCTGTACGCCGATGTTTATCAGTTCCTTAATAAAAAACTCGTTATCTTCAGCCATAATATGAACATCAAAGTCCAGGCTGGATTTAGAGCGTAATTGTTCAATGACCGTTAATCCCAGCGGCATACTTGGACTAAAGTGCCCGTCGATCAGATCCACATGCAGCGAAGTAACACCTATTTTTTCTATTTCTTTTATCTGGTCCAGCAAGTTACAAAAGTCTGCACAAATAAGCGATGGCGAAATAACAATCTCGCTACCGTTTTTTAATAAGAAGTTATTTTCCATTCAGCTTCCCCTCCTAACAATAGTTCCGGTGGCCACCTCTTCCCGCATTGATCCAAGCTATAACAAAGATAATTCAGCTTCGACAAACTGCGGAATGAATGTCAAATCCGGTATTTGCCGATAAATCAGTTTTTTACCTTCATCGGGAACGATGGCTATATCCGGTATCCAAACAACTTTAATCCCCGCGCGATTTGCAGCCAAGATGCCATTATATGAATCTTCCAATACCAGGGTCTGCCCGGCTTCTACTCCACAATTGGCACAGCATGTCTGAAAAATTTCCGGATGTGGTTTCCCTGCTTCAACTTGATCGCCACTCACAACCAGATTAAAGGCATCGCTTAAGTTTGTTTTGTCTAAATAAAAGTCAATGGAGTCACGGCAACTGGAAGAAGCAAGTGCAAGGTACATACCTTTTTCCTTTGCCCATTCCAGACACGAGGCTAACCCTCTCTTTTGGGGAACACCGTACTTTTTTATGTAATTACGCATACGGTCTGCTTTCTTTTGATAAAGTTCATTAAAGGGAAATTCTTCTCCAAAAAAACCGTTATATTTTTCCCGGGCAAACTGCACGGTTGCTCCTTTGGTTTCATTCAGTAAAGCTTCCGGCACGTTATAGTCATAAGAATGACAGACTTCTAACCAGCATGTGTTGGATAAACGTTCTGTATCAAACATGAGTCCATCCATATCAAAGATAATAAGCTTGATCATCCACCGTCCTCCTTTCGCCGGTCTGATAAAAAAGATTGAATTTCACTATCTTTACGTAAAATTCAATCTTTCTCTGATTTTTTCTATTGCTTCGGCTGTATCTGCAGATCATTTATTATTTTGTCATAGCATGTTTCTATTCTGGAGACCAAGGAATGATTGTTTTCCAATCCGCAATATTTCATAATGCAATAACGAATTCCTTGCTCTTTTATTTCCTCCTGAAGTTTTACCGCCATGGGATCCTGGGGATTCGTATACGCAAAGCCATTGGCAATGGACTGTATAATGGCGACCGGATCTATATCATTCTTTAAACAAATCATAGCCATCCCTGTCAAACGGTCATTTCTCCCTAACTTGCGGATTGGATCATAGGCCACCCGATAAATTTGGTCTTCCATTTCTCCCTTTGCCACAGGAAACACAGATAGCCGATCCAGATCAGTTTTAGTTATCGGATATTCCCGTAAAATACCTTCATAAGCTTCTCCGTGAACCGCCTTTACCAAAGCAGCGCATTCCGGATCGGCCCGGACTTCATTAATTGTCCGGTAACCTTTTAAATATCCGGCAAATGCGGCGGTGACATGCGGACCATTTACAATAAATACTTTGATGTCTTTTAAAAGCTCCAGATTATCGCATGGTTCCATCCATTCCACATCATCCAGGCCAACTAAAAGCGGCGACTGGATCAATAAGGACAATACGGCGGTAGTACGTACCTGCAAGGCTGCATTGGACTGTGCATCCGTACCCCGTCTAATGATCGTATCTCGCAACGCCACATGTTCTTTAAACCAGGCTTTTGCCGCATCTGTCCCAAGGGCGTTTAAAAAACAGGTCTCAATTCCTGGCATTAAATAATTTTTATTGGTCAAACAAAGTATATCCAGATCTTTTGTCGGGTTCAAAAGCGCCCGTTTGGCTAAACAGGGCCCTAAGTAGTTCGCTGCATCTGCAAAATCTTCCGGATAAATCACCAGCGCAATAACATCTGCAGAAAGAACAGCCTCCATACAAGGATAATCTGTTGAACAGCCAAACACCTCAAACCCCTTTACTTCGTGTTGATCGATCCTGTCTTCCCGGTGTACGGTCACATGATAGGCCTTGCTTTGCTTTAAATTTTCAACAACCTCTTCGTTTTTATCCAAAAAAGAAATTTTCCAGCCTGCATTGTCGAAGGTTTCACCAATAAAACCTTTTCCTAATCTCCCGGCGCCTACAATTAAAATACTTTTCATACATTCTCCTCCATAAGCCGGCGACCTTACCTTCTATCGTTAATCATCCGTAATAAGATAAGTAATATCGCCAACTTTTCCTATGATGTAATTTGAAACGGTTCCTAACTTTTCCTTAGTAACCAGCGCAATCGTTTTAGCTGCCACATGCAGCATTTTTTGTTTTGTCTGGCATTCTTCCAATGTCACTACGGTAATCCCAATTTCTTCGTCGATATTAGCTACGCCCATAAAGTATATATCGGCATGGATTGACTCCAATTGTCTGATTACTTCATACCCAACGGAAACCATTGACTGCTTGAATAAAGTTCCTCCTAACATGACAACCGTCACATTGGGATACTCATTTAGCAGCGTCAATATTGGCAAACTATTGGAAATGACTGTACAGCGTATATCTTTAGGAAGCTGTTTGACTAATTGATAATTTGTCGTTCCGCCATCAATAATCACAACATCATCTGTTTTAATATAATGTACCGCTTTTTTTGCCAAACGAATCTTTTCTTCCAAATTCAAGTCTTCTCTGGTATTAAAGTCAACAACGGCCGGGCCAATTTTTATAGCACCGCTATGCACTCTTTTTAATAAACCTTTCTCATCCAACTCATTTAAATCTCTCCGTATGGTGTCTTCCGACACGTTAAGCCGAATGCTTAAATCACTGGCAATAATCTTTTTTTCTTTATTCATAATGTTTAAAATCAAATTTTGCCGTTCCGCTTTTATCATTTTTGTCGCTTTCACGTTTTAAAGCCTCCTATGTTTTACACTTTTCCTTTTACTATATTATAAATAATTAGGAAAATTTTCTAGTTTTTTTTCAACAAAAAGCAGGCTCCGTTCGTGAATGTGATTGCTAAAAGCTAAACTTTAAAATAATTCTATCTTCATAAACAGGTTTAGCCAAATTGGGGGTTCCCTGCTGTCAGCTTTCTCCGCGACAGCAGGGAACTCTTTCTTATTTTGTAAAATAGACCCAAATAATCTTTATGAGTCTGTCATGGCCGCCCGGCAGCCCGTCACGAGAAATCACCTAGAACAGCCAGAATTTCTTCTTTTGTTGTGGCCCGTCGCATTTTTTCAACGTTTTCTTCTTCCATGCAAACCAAGGCTATTTTTTCTAAAATTTCAATATGAGTATCCTGTTTGCCCGCAATACCGATAACAATATAGGCTATATCATCACCGAAACGAACACCCCCGGCAACCTGGACAACTGTTATCCCTGATTTGATGATATAAGGTGCGCTATCCGGCATTCCATGTGGTATCGCTAAATGATTTCCGATATACACAGAGACATCTTGCTCTCTCTCCAGCATAGACTGAATATACTCTGCCGTAACGTATCCATTCTCAACCAGTACATTACCGGCATAAGCGATAGCTTCGTTTTTATCAGCGAAATGTTGATGTAATCTGATATTATTTACGTTCAAAATTTCAGACATAGTAACCTTCCTTGTTTATCTTTATAAGCCGATCTCTTCAAGTAATAAATGTGCAATCTTACATGTTATTACGTTGTTTAATTACCCGTATGGCTTCATCATAATTTTCATTTTTCAAGAAATTATCCAATGGTAAAAACGTGGCTTTCGTGCTGTTCAAACTGATCTTCGCCCGTTCTATTAAGGAAGCCAGCGTCAATACCAAATCGGCATCGGGACTGATAGCACCGGTTGCGGCATGCTCGACAACGATGTGGTTAATGCCTTCTTTTTTCAATCTGTTTTTAAATACAGATGCCCCCATTGCCGAAGACCCCATTCCGGAATCACAAGCTACAACCACCATTTTTATCTGGCCACCTGACGCTTCGGCAGAAGCAGAAGAGGCCAACTCCGGCTGTGCGTCCAGATTGCCTCTGCTGAGCCCGTCAACCATAGACAAAGTAGCATCTGCCTCCTCATCATCCGGAGAACCAAAAACTTTCAGCAACAGAGTACCTACACAAAAAGCTACAATAAAGCCGCAAGCAATTGCAACAAAGTTAGCAACGATAGAATCTTTGGGTGTCATCATGGCAATCATGATCAAGGAACCGGGAGACGGCATGCCCACCAATCCACCGCCCAGCGCTACCAGCAAGAATAGCGATACGGCCAACCCGCTCATGGTTGCCAATATCATAATCGGATTAGCAAGAATAAAGGGGAAATACACTTCACCAATCCCGGCAATACCGGCGATAAACATCGCTAACGGTGCTGTTTTCTTTGCTTTTCCTTTGCCCCAGACAGCAATAGAAAGCAAAGTACCTAACAGGGGACCGCAGTTGCTGTCAATCATAAACACAATAGATTTTCCAATTTCCGATGCTTGTTGATACGCAATCGGCGACAGTATGCCATGATTAATCGCATTGTTAAGAAAAAGCACTTGCCCCGGGCACATTAGTATCGACACCAACGGCAACAGGCCATTGTTCATCAAATAATTGATCCCCTGGGAGAACACCATGACCACTGTATTAAAAGCCGGGCCTATGGTAATAAATCCAATCAGACTTAACATGGCCCCAAGAATTCCCAGACTTAGATTATTAATCAGCATTTCAAACCCTGGTTTTACTTTACTGCCAATATTTCCATCAAATTTCTTTAACAGCCATGCTGATAACGGCCCCATAATCATAGCACCGCTAAACATCGGAACTTCAGAACCTATAATAACTCCCATTGTCGTAAATAAACCAATAACTCCGCCTCTTTGTCCATAAATATTATAGCCAGCCGTATAACCAATCAGTGTCGGCAACATAAACCGCAGGCCCGGACCAACCAATTTATTGAATTCCGCATTAGGCATCCAGCCTGTGGGAATGAATAATGCCGCTAACAGTCCCCAGCCAACAAATGCACCCAGATTAGGCATTACCATGTTACTCATATAGCCGCCGAATTTTCTAATTTTAGCAAGTACCATTTACCACACCTCACTCTATTAATAAACCGGACTATTGAAATGAACCAGGTAATCTTTTTAAGCTACATGGAGATTTTGCCACCGGAAATATCAATGGTTGTACCGGTAATATAACTGGAGTGATCCGACACCAGGTACGAAATTAAATCCGCAACCTCGTCCAGTTTTCCCGGCCTCCCTAAAGGAATGCTTTTGGTATAGTCTGAGACGGTGTTTTTAGGATCTGTGCCGCGAGTATACGCAAGCGCCGCCCATGCAGCATCGTTATTCATGGGAGTCCGTTCGTTTACATCCGGCGCAACACCGATAACTCTGATATTGTAAGGGCCAAGTTCTTTCGCCCATGCCTTGGCGAAGCAATGAACCGCCGCTTTCGTGCCGGAATATGCCGACTGTCCCTTGGAGCCCTTCAAACCCGCTCCGGATGACATATTGATAATCACTCCGGAACGTTGCTTAATCATCTGTCTGGCCGCCGCCTGGGCACATAAAAACACGCCTTTTTGATTGACCCGGTATGTAAAATCAAAATCATCTTCCGTCATTTCATATTCAGGCTTTTCACCATAATAATCTACCAGCATCCTTGGCCGGCTGACACCGGCATTATTAACAATCGCATCAAACCTGCCGTATTTTTCGACAACAGCCTCCACCATATTAACAACACTTTTCTTTTGCGATACATCGCATTCCACAAAGGAAACATTGGGAATCCCCGCAAACTTTTCATTAAATTTTAAATCCGCAATAACTGCATACGCTCCGTTAACACTTAAATTTTCAATCATGTGTTCCCCAATCCCAGAACTCCCGCCTGTTACAACAACAACCTTGCCCGTAAGATCCAACCACTTCGCAACTGCCATTCTTTTTCCTCCCTTTTAATTCCATAGATCCAACCCGAACAAAAGCACTTATATGCGTTTATATGCTTTTTTATCAAGTTCATCTTCGATTATAAACGCATAAAAACGCATAGTCAATACTTTTTTTATTTTTCCGATAATTCTGTCAAGGGATGATTATATAAAAAGCTCATCGTCAACCAATTAAAAAACCAGGCAGCTAAATCATTTCTGATTTGGCTGCCTGGCTTTTATCCGGCTATATTTCCCTATTGTTATTGCTTAATCAAGCTTTCCAGTCCCGCAGCACATTTAGACGGTAAAAACTCAATCACCGTATATTCCGCCGCCTGGTTCGTATAGAATGGGTCCTGTTGAATGATTTCATCAATCTCAGTCCGGCTATTGGCCTGTGCAAGGATAATACCTTCCTCACGGGGATTCTGCCGGCCGGACATCAGAAATACTAAGCCGATATTATCAAAGGAGAGATCAATCTTGCTGGATTCTTGCAGTATCATACCGCCGTTAGCAGCCATTATTGGCGCGGCGATTACCAAACGGATTATCCCGTCGCTAGTGCTGTCCGATACCTTATTGCAGTCGTGTGGCAACCTCTTGGGATCCGTCCTGCTGGCCGGCCAAGCCCTTGCCGGCGTAGTATCCGAAGAAAACCACACCTATATTATCCTGTTCCTATTCAGCTTCGGAGCACTGCCAGAAAATTAGTTCGCTTGCTCTTTCATCTGCTGAAAGAAAATCGACTGTATATACCCATTACAGCCCTGACAGTGCTATCCAAGCACATCATACCTAAAAGAAAATCGACTGTATATACCCATTACGGCATAGCCGTAATTGACCTTGGGTGCCCCGTTTTTAAAAAAATTCAGAAGCGGGGCTTGTCAGGCAGTTCCTTTTTTTGCGGTAATCTTCTCGCGTTTTGCAAACTTCTCTCGTTTTAACTGTTTGACATATCACCGCCGGACTTTTAGATTAACGTGTGCCCTCCATCTACATGCAGCACAGTACCAGTCACAAAATCATTATCCAGTAAATAGACAATCCCTTTAGCAACATCCTCCGGGTTTCCTACTCTTTTTAACGGAAGCTTACCGGCTATGTCCGAATAAAATTGTTTTCGAGCGGCTTCCGGCATTTTACTTCTGGATGGAGTATCAATAATCCCCGGTGATATCACATTAACCCGGATGGGGGCCAGTTCCAATGCGAGGGTCCGGCCTAAAGTGGCTACCGCCGCATTAATTGCACTGAGAGCAGCCGAGCCAATCATAGCTTTATAAGCTACAACTCCGGAGAACAAAGTAATAGATCCGCCATGGGACATTAGCGGTGCCCCATATTTTACCGCGTAATACTGCCCCCAGAATTTATTCTCAAACATCTTATGATCCGCCACAGAGTCCGAGGTAAGAAACGCTCCGCCGGAGGTTTCAGCAGCCGTAACTACTAAATGGTCTATACGGCCCACCGTTTCAAAAAAAGCTTTGACCTGCACTTCATTACTAATATCCACTGCATAAGATATTACTTTTCCTCCCAGTTCCGCTTTAGCCTTTTCAAGTTTTTCCGAAGAACGACTGGCTATGATAACCTCAGCCCCCTGCGTTAGTATGAGCTTCGCTGCCGCCAATCCAATTCCTGAACTCCCGCCAATTATGACAACCCGTTTATTTTGCAACATCTTAAAATCCTCCTTCATGCCTGTTCCGGCTTTTGAGGTTATTATAATTCCATAACTTCATATTGTGAAGTAGTGTATTTAAATTCATATAGTTTCCCAAATGGAATTTTTGAGTTTTTATTACACCAATGCCTGTAAAAAATTTACCACATATATATTTACACCCTTTCGTCTCAAGGGAGCCCAGCCGAAAACATAAAAATTCGCAAAAACCTGGCCGCAATGCATGCAGCCAGGTTAGTAATGAGACAATGTAATCCTTCTATAAAGTCAATCCAAAACGTTTCATTTCGACCAAAATTCCTTGCAGTTGCTTTCCTTTTTCGGTAAGAGAATATTCCACCCGCGGCGGCACTTCCGGATATACCTTCCGGTTAATGATCTGATGCTCTTCCAATTCACGCAGACGAAGTGAAAGCGTCTTAGGACTAATTCCCGTCATGGATCTTTGTAAATCACTAAATCTCATCACGCCCTCCAGCATTAAATCCCTTATGATCAGAAATGTCCACTTCGTGCCAATTACATCCAGAGTTTTAGCAATGGGGCAGACTTCTCCCGGTATCCCTTTACTCAAAACAACAATTTCCCTATTTTCCATATCAAGTACCCCCTCGCAATTTTCTTCTTCGTCTACCCTATTGTATCATAAAACTTCCCTTCAGGAAATTATGTGAAATTAATATCACTACTTCCACAAATACACAAAGCAATCTATAATAACAGCAAATGAACCATGTGTAAGAAAGGAGTTCTTCTTATGAAGGAAAATAAACCCGAAAGAAAAATCCCGTATGCAATTCTTGCGTTATTAATCAGTGCATTTTCTATTGGCACTACTGAATTTGTCATTATGGGCCTCTTATTAGAGGTTGCCAATGATTTGAATGTATCTATCAGTGCGGCGGGTCTGTTAATCACCGGCTATGCCCTGGGAGTGGCTATTGGAGGACCAATTATCACCACGCTAACACGGCAGTTACCTCAAAAAAACTTACTCTTTCGCTTGATGTTAGTTTTCATTGCCGGAAACCTGTTAGCTGCCGTCGCTCCCAACTACTCGATTCTGATGGCAGCTCGAGTTATCGCATCTTTTACTCATGGAACCTTTTTCGGAGTAGGCTCCGTCCTTGCCACACGATTAGTACCGCCAGAGCAGCAGTCCCGTGCAGTGGCCATGATGTTTGCCGGGCTGACTTTGGCTAATATTCTGGGTGTACCCTTGGGTACGTTTATCGGTCACAACTGGGGTTGGCGGACAACCTTCGGCTTTGTTAGCTTATTAGGCGGCATTTCTCTGGCTGGTATTGCCCTATTGATTCCCAAGTTGGAGTTAACCCCTCCAGCAAAGTTACAGCAGGAGCTGCAGGTATTATTTGACAAGCAGGTCATACTCGCTTTGCTGATGACGGTTCTGGGTTTTGGCGGGGTTTTTACCGCCTTCACATATATTGCCCCAATTTTAACTGATATTACCGGCTTCAGCAAGGAGACAATCACCCCCATTTTGCTTTTGTTTGGCTTGGGAATGACTATTGGAAATATAGCCGGCGGGAAACTATCAGACTGGAAGCTCATGCCGTCCTTAATCGGGATATTAATAGCCCTATCCGCTATTCTTGCTGCCTTCACATTCACTAGCCAAGAAAAGTGGACAGCACTGGTTACTATTTTTTTGTGGGGCTTTGCGGCCTTTGCTATTGTACCGGCATTACAAATGCGGGTACTGGCAATGGCCAAGACCGCCCCCAGCATTGCAGCATCATTGAATATCAGTGCATTTAATCTCGGTAATGCCGGCGGCGCGTTCCTTGGCGGCCTTGTTATTGATATTTACGGACTGAACGCAATCCCAATGGCAGCTGCAGCCGTTACGGCAGTCGGCCTAATTATCACTCTAATAAGCTGGTCATTTGATCGAAAAACGGAAGAAACAGCTTTCAAAATTCCTTGCTCCCGTTGTTGAAAATTTGGAATTCAAATACAAAAAGCGATTGAGAAAGAGGTGCCTCTCTGATTTTGTATAAACTCCACACAGCATAAAAAGAACAATCTTTTTTAGGAGGCAAAACAGTCAGATAGGCTGATTGCCCCTTTGTTAGCATTATACGGAAAGCAGCCTGGCTATCAAGCTAGCCCAGTCGGTCGTCAAAGAATATTTTCCAACTCTCGGGGACGGTTCATTTGACCTAAACTATGATTCACTTTACTACCGTTCGCAATGCGCAGCTCTTAGAATCACAGTTTTAACCCTTCACTGAACCTTTTTTCTTCCCGTAAAAATATTTGATAAGTCTCCTCATCAAAATTGCACATGACGATATGCTCAAGCCCTACTCCGTCTTGCTGCAAAAACTGATATGCAGTTTCGATCAGTATCTTGGCGCAATCTGTTTTGGGAAAGCCAAAAATACCGCTGGATATGGCAGGCATAGAGACAGATTTTAAGTTATACAGTTCAGTCAAGGTAAGTACACTTATAATGACCTTCCTCAATTTCTCGTGTTCATTTCCCTCGCCCCACTGGGGGCCGACTGTATGAATCACAAATTTGCAGGGCAAATTTCCGGCATCGGTGAGCACGGCTTTGCCGACGGGCACTAATCCGATTCTTTTAATAATATCGTTGCTTTGTTTTTGTATCTCCGGTCCGCCTTTGACCGCTATCGCCCGCGCCGCGCCTCCGCCATGCTGCAGCCTGGAGTTGGCGGGATTGACAATTGCGTCGGTATTTTCCGCCGTTATATCGCCCTGTTTAATACCAATAGCCTTCTTACCCACACTTATCATTATTTATCACCATTCTCCCTGCATCATTCTGGTTGCCGTTTGATCTTCAATTTCCTATGAATATTTTACCAATTCTCCAACACAAACTGTAGTCCTGCAACTTCCCCCTTTAGTACCCAAAACTCATTGAAATTCATTGGCAACCAATTAAAAACCAGACAGCCAAAATAACACGGCTCCTTTACTCTAGCCGCTGTTCATAACCGACAGCTTTTCGGCTAATACTAAGCCGATATTACCAAAGGAGAGATCAATCTTGCCGAATTTTTACAGTATCATACCGCCGTTAGCGGCTATTATGGGCGCGGCGATTACCAAGCGAATTATCCCGTCGCTGGTACTGGGACTGCTGGCCGGGACCTTCTTGCAGTCGGGTGGCAGCCTCTTGGGGTCCGTCCTGCTGGCCGGTCAGACCCTGGCCGGCGTGGTATCCGAGGAAAGCCACGCCTATATTATCCTGTTCCTGTTCAGCTTTGGTGCGCTGGCCGAAATATTTAAGGTAGGCGGCGGTATCTCAGGCTTCGCCAAACTTACGGAACCGTATATCAAAACCGAACGCGGCGCCCTGCTCAGCGTACTGTGGGCTTCGCCGGTCACCTTCCTTGACTGTTGTTTTCACACTATTGCCACAGGGGCTATCAGTAAACCTTTACTGGAAAAGGTGGACGGCTCCAAGGATAAACTGGCTCTTATCGTCAATACCACCTCTTCTCAGCTCATCGCACTCATCCCCTTTGCGACCACCTATGTCGGCTATATCCTGGGGGTTATCGGTTCGTCCATGGCCCAAGTCGGCCTTACCGGCAATCCGTACCGCCTCTATTTGTCGGCCATCGCCCTAAACTTTTACTCTATCAGTATGCTAGGGATCAGCTTCCTTGCTATCTTTTACTCCTTCCAGTTTAACTGGCTGAAGCTGGCCCAGCCTGCCTATAAGCCGGAAGTGGGTACCGGCGACCATGATTCCCATGAGGCTCACGATGAACATCATTATCAGGAAAAGGTACCTCCCCGGATCGCCAACTTGCTCCTGCCGCTGATTTTCTTACTGGCGTTAATTACATATCTGTTATGGTGGACCGGCCAAGCTAAAGGAGCGGCCTCCTTAGTCGAAGCGCTGCTCAATGCTGATTATGAAAAAGCCATTTTTGTCGCTACTTTCGCCACACTGGTAGGCACCACTCTGCTCTATGCGCTGCAAAAAATCCCCATGAAAGAATTGCAAAGCCATTTTTTGAGCGGTGGAACCGAAATGCTGCCTCCCATCGTTATTTTGACCCTGGCCTGGGCGCTTACCGGCATAACCCAGCAACTGGGCTTCAGTCCTTTTATCGGCAGTTTGCTGGGAAATACCCTGCCACCACAGTTGGTCCCCGTTATTGTATTTGCCCTGGGCGGACTGGCTTCTTATTTTATGGGTTCTTCCTGGGGGACCTGGGCTCTGATTATGCCGCTAGCCTTGTCCTTAGCGGTAACTACCGGCGCCAATGTTCCGCTCGTAGTCGGTGCGGTATTGGCCGGCGGCTCAATTGGCGACAATCTGTCCCCTTTGGGTGAAACACCGGTCTTAACAGCGGCGGTTATGGACATTCCGGTAACCAGTCATATCAGCTATGTCCTGCCTTACGGGCTGGTTGCCATCGGGACCGCAGCCCTGCTCTATCTGGCACTAGGTTATGCCTTGCTTTAACAAGGAAACCTGCTAACTTAAAGTCAGGAACAGCAAAAAATGCATAACAAAATAAGCCGAGTGTGAGAGCGCTCGGTTTTTGCCTATATTTTTATTTTGCTTATTGCTGTCAGGCCCCTGCCGTTTCTCGCCTGAAGGTTTTAAGCCTTCTTACTTTACAGACACGTATTCATTTCCTTCTATATAGAATCGCCAGGGGTACTCCCTGGCCTCTCCGGCATAATCAATCCCCACACGGGTTGTTGTGATGATGTTAAACTCCTGCGGTTCCCCTTCCTCAATATATAGTTCATCGCCGCACAAATCCATTCCATTGAAGTTCTTATTTATGGACAGGGCCTTGCATAATTTGCCGGGACCATTGGTTAGACCTTTTCTTTGACTTTTCGTCAACTGCCCGTAGGGCTTCTTGTATCTTGTTTGCGCCATTTGTTCGATTCCTTGTAGCGGTTCAGCCGCTCTGAGTAAAACTGCCTGAGGAGTTCCCTTTTCCCTAGTTACGATATTGAAACAATAGTGCATTCCATAGATGATAAAGATATAGGAAAATCCGGGATCCCCATACATCACCTCTACACGCGGGGTTCGCTTTCCGCCGTAAGAATGAGCCGCCCTGTCTTCGATCCCCATATACGCCTCTGCCTCCACAATCTTAGCGGCTACTTTCTGTCCCTCAACTTCGTGGACAAGGACTTTGCCCAGAAGCTCTCTGGCTACGATGACGGAATCCCTGTTATAAAATTCTCTGGTCAGCTTTTTCATCCCATAAATCTTCCTTTCTTGCCCCATCTTGCCCCAAGGCTTTTCTGTACCGTTCTTTTGAATTAATTATGCTCATTTTACTCTTACTTAGCAAAACTTACAATCAATTACGTTTAATAAATGTTCCCTCCGGCACAAGATCACCAAGGACCGATTGTCAGTCGAGTAGAGGCGGAACTCACATTCCAGCCCCCCTCACGGAACCGGACTTGCCCTATTAAGGCATCCGGCTCTTCATAGCAGCATTTACTTACGTTTAGCCATAGATATTCACATAGATTCTCGCTTTTGCTAGCGGGAATCTATCTGTTAGTTTTGCAAATCCTTCCCACGTCAAGCTCTTCTTTTGGCTTCTGCGATTGAGTATTTCAAACAATTTACGCCGTACGCAGTATCCAAAGGTATGGATTCCATTGCTGTTGTCGGTTACCCCATAGTAGCGAAAGTGCCCAACCAGCTTGGCATTTATCTGTTTG
>NZ_FODY01000019.1 GCF_900110485.1 Propionispora vibrioides
TGAGAGAAAACTTCGTAGCAGCTCATTTTCCATTTGCAGACGTTTTATGGTTTGTTCCTGCGTTTTCGACTTTTCTGTAGGTCGTCCCTTGGGTAGCGGCGCCGCATGGCGAAGTTCCACCTCCTTGCGCAGACCGCACCAGCTTTGGATGGCATATCGACTGATTCCATATTGTCTGCTTAATTCGCGTATGCTAATCCCTCTACGATACCCCTGGACTACTATCTCTTTCATCTCCTGGCCATACCGTAACATCCCTTTCTTCCCTGACATGACAAAGCCTCCAGTCGTAATTCTATCCTACGACTGGAGGCTTTGTCTTTCAATGTCCGTTTTTCCTGCTCCGGTTCACAGTCGGCCAAGCTTTTTTATTTTAGAATTGACAGCCATTTAGCCGATAGCAGTTGTGGGTGCTTTTTTCACACGGGGGGAAGGGATACTGCCGGTCAGCAAGCGTCCAAGCCAGGGAAGATGAGTACTGAGCCTTTGAGTAAATAGGCTAAGCAAAAGACTAAGCAGCAAGGTAGCCAGATAAAAGAGAATAGTGGCCTTGGCCGTAAACAAATAGCCGGCATGATTCATATAGTAGGAGAGGCAGTACATGACAAAAGGATGGACCAGGTAAATGAAATAGGAATGTTTTCCTAATGAATTCAGCAGGGCGGAAATAGCTGCCGGCCAGTGCTCTTTGCTGAAAATCATGAACCAGAAGAAAGTAGAGGAAACGGTATATAAAACACCAATGGGACCTAATTGATGATTGGTGCAGACCGCTTCTTCCGGAGTGTAGCCTTTGGCGAACAGCAGGTAGTAATAGTATAGCATGATAGCTCCGAGGGTAATAGCAAAGAAAGCGGTTACGTACCGGCGCTGATAGGTCAATATCGTTTTGAATGAGTCAAAGCGGAGTGCACAGACAGCTCCCAGAATGAAAATAAAGAAATAGTGGGCAATCCAATAATTCATCCGATAATCGACCAAATCGTGAAATAGCGTACCGGTGGGAGGCGGGACCAGCAAATAGCTGGAGTAATAATTAAATAGAATTTGCAAGGCCAATGCAATTAGTAAATTGGTAAGGGGATTCTTTAAAATATAACGCAGCAGAATCCGCCATAAAGGCATCAAGGCATAAAACCATAGTAATAAGACCAGAAAGTATAGTTGGTAAGAGGCTAGGCCGAAGAATAAATATTTAAGCAGCACAGGGATTGACCACACGGCAAGGTTGTGGCTGATGACTGAAATATAAACAAGATAAAGCAGTGACCAGATCAGGTAAGGGATACCGACGGTCTTAAGTCTTTTTTTCATGAAAGCCGTATAATTTAAAGGTGCGGTCAGATCTTTTTGGTGTAAAAACAGACCGAAAGCAGAAACAAAAAAGAAAATGGGGACACTAAACCGCGAGGCAATCTCCAATAAACCGAATAGATGGATGTTGACATGAGGATTACTTAAAGAATAGGCTCCCGTGTGGATACCGATCACTCCGAGCATGGAAATGCCGCGAATATATTCAAGTGCGGGAATTCGTTGAGTGGACATATACAATACCTCCTATGCGGGCAGTCCTGTAACGATATATAATTTTAACAGATTTCTCTGTAAAATCAAAGAAGTAAAGAAATGTCTAATTTATAGCAAGAAATGCGCCACTCTTTTTGTATAATGTTACAAAAAACAGGCGATATCTTAATATTGCGAATTTTAATCAAAGTATTGTCAAGGTTTTCGATATATGTTATAGTCTAATTAAATTAAAAATGGTTCAGAAAACTAAGCAAAGTGGCTTATAAACAGAAATGTTTATAAGCCTTTTTTTGTTAGTTTATGTATAGTTCTTGCCTATTTTATAAAATCATATGCTTTATGATGAACAAGCAAAGAGGCTTGTGGATATAGTGTTGTCCACGAGCCTCTTCTGTTTTTCGGCAAGATCGGTGACATGAGCCATAAACATTCTCTTTATTCAGGATTTCAAGCAAAAAAGGAGTGGATGTCTATGAAAATTAGCGGAAGAAACAAATTGCCAGCAACGGTGAAGGAAATTATCAAAGGTTCTGTTATGGCTAAAGTGGTTATGGATTATCAGGGAGTCGAGTTAGTGGCTGCCATCACGGTTGATTCAGTTGAAGATTTGAAGCTGGTTGTTGGCGATAACGTGACCGCTTTGATTAAAGCAACTGAAATGATGGTTATTAAATAGAGCTGATTCTTTTAAGGGGGTGAGTCCTAAAGCTAAGGTGATAAAAAAGAAACCTTCATAAATATTTGCGGTATTTATGAAGGCAGAACAATCCGAGTCCATTGTGCATGGATTCAGTTACTCTTTTAAATATTATAATGCACAACATTTTCTTTTTCAAGTCGAAAGTTGAAGTGAAAAATAATCGATTGATATGGAGGTAAAGATATATGAGACAGGTAGCGATTTACGGTAAAGGCGGTATTGGTAAATCTACGACTACGCAGAATACGGTGGCTGCTTTAGCAGAGGCCGGTAAAAAGGTAATGGTTGTCGGCTGTGACCCGAAGGCTGACTCCACTCGGTTATTGCTTAACGGTTTGTGCCAAAAAACCGTTCTTGATACATTGCGTGATGAAGGCGACGATATTGAATTGGACGATATCTTAAAACCAGGGTTTAGAAGTACCATGTGTGTCGAATCAGGTGGACCCGAACCGGGCGTTGGTTGTGCCGGACGTGGGATTATTACCTCGATTAACCTGTTGGAATCGCTCGGTGCCTATACGCCTGATTTGGACTATGTGTTCTACGATGTTCTGGGGGACGTTGTTTGCGGCGGGTTTGCCATGCCGATCCGGGAAGGCAAAGCCCAGGAAATTTACATTGTTGCCTCCGGTGAACTGATGGCTCTCTATGCAGCCAACAACATTTCTAAAGGTATTCAGAAATATGCGCAAACTGGCGGTGTGCGTTTGGGCGGTATTATCTGCAACAGCCGGAAGGTTGACCGAGAACTGGATTTATTACAGGCTTTTGCTACTGAGCTGGGTTCGCAGCTTATCCATTTTGTACCCCGTGACAATGTTGTGCAAAGAGCTGAGATCAATAAAAAGACGGTTATCGACTATGATCCTAAAGAAGGTCAGGCAGATGAATACAGAAAATTAGCTACGGCCATCAATCAAAATAAAATGTTTGTTGTGCCTAAACCGATGACACAAGACCGTTTGGAAGAGTTGATGATGTCCTACGGGATTCTGGGGTAATGAAAGAAATAGCTTAATAGTAGAGGAGAAGATAATCTATGTTATTAGTTAGAGCTATCGTAAGACCGGAAAAAAAGGACGAAGTCTTGTATGAGCTTTCCACAGCCGGCTTCCATGCCGCTACGGTATTTGATGTTGTAGGTCGCGGCAAGCAAAAGGGAATTAAAGTTGGTGGTATCGTGTATGATGAAATTCCCAAGGTTATGATTATGACTGCCGTACGTGATGAGGATAGAGACGATGTGATCAGTGTCATCCTGCGAGTTGCTAAAACCGGTGAAAATGGAACTTTCGGCGATGGGAAAATATTCATATCTCCGATAGAGGAAGCCTATACGGTATCGACTGGCAAAAAAGGCTTATAGGAGGTATTGGGAATGAAAGAGATCATCGCAATTGTGCGCATGAATAAAACCAATGCGACGAAAAAAGCACTGATTGAAGCCGGTGCGGCAGGTTTCACTGCTACCAAGGTAGTTGGCCGCGGGAAAATGGTTGTGGATACCTCTACGATTGAAGATCGCAAAAGAGAATTGCTATCTATGACGAGTGAGGAAGACCGGGCAAATGCCGAAGTATTAATTGAAAGTTTTTTGAACGGTGCCCGATTGTTCCCGCGACGGATGTTTAATATCATGGCCCATGACCAAGATGTATCTAACATTGTAGAAGCAATTACGGTTGCCAATAGGACCGATAATCATGTTGGTGACGGAAAAATATTTGTCTTACCTTTAGGTGATGTTGTTCGTGTGCGTACCGGAGAAACCGGAGACGAGGCTATTTAAGTAAGGTAAAAGGGGGGAGAAGCATGGCAGTTACCGAGAAAGATTTGCAAGAACTATTTGAAAAGATGCCGAGTAAAGTGCAAAAAAACCGGCGTAAACATATTTTGATTAAAAATGGTGAAATCGAAAATCCGGAAATTGAAGCGAATACCCGTACTATTCCCGGTATTATTACCAACCGCGGCTGTGCTTATGCCGGTTGTAAGGGTGTTGTTCTAGGTCCTATTAAAGATATGGTTCATATTACCCATGGGCCGATTGGCTGTGCCTATTATACCTGGGGCACCCGCCGCAATAAAGCGAAACGGGAGGATCATATTAAAAATTTCGTTAACTACTCTTTTTCTACCGATATGCAGGAAAGTGATATTGTGTTTGGCGGGGAGAAAAAATTGACCGCTATGATTGATGAAGTGGTAGAAATTTTACAGCCTAAGGCCATTACCATTTCCGCTACCTGCCCGGTAGGGTTAATTGGTGACGATATCAATGCCGTAGCCAGAGAGGCGCAGAAACGTCATGGCATACAGGTCCTGGCTTTTAGCTGTGAAGGATATAAAGGGGTCAGTCAGTCGGCGGGACATCATATTGCCAATAACAGCTTTGTGGAGCATGTTATCGGCAAAGGTGAGCAGGAGGAAGCACCGGCAAAGTTTTCGATAAACCTCTTAGGCGAATACAACATTGGCGGCGATGGCTGGGAAGTGGAACGTATCCTTAAGGATATCGGTTATCATGTTGTGTCGGTGATGACTGGCGACGGTTCCTGGGAACAGATGCGCAATGCACATGTAGCAGAACTCAATCTGGTGCAATGCCATCGGTCCATTAACTACATTGCGGAAAAAATCGAGACTAAATATGGAACTCCCTGGCTTAAAGTTAATTTTGTAGGCATTGAGTCAACAATAAAGAGCCTTCGTGATATGGCGCTGTATTTTGATGATGCAGAACTCACTGCCAGGACGGAAGCCGTTATTGCCCGTGAAGTGGCTCGTGTACAGCCGATTATTGATCAATACGCCAAATTGTGTCAGAATAAAACCGCTTTTTGCTTTGTTGGCGGTTCGCGGGGGCATCACTTCCAAGGATTGTTCCGTGAATTAGGCATCGAAACCATCTTGGCCGGTTATGAATTCGCTCACCGTGACGACTATGAAGGCCGCGACGTCATTCCTAGTATTAAACCCGATGCCGACAGCAAGAATATTCCGGATCTTCATGTAGAAGCAGATCCGAAGCGGTTCCGGCTGAAAATGTCGCCGGAAAAGCTGGCCGAGCTTAAGCAACGGATTCCTTTAAGCGATTACCCGGGAATGAATGTCGATATGAGAGAAGGCCATATCATTGTCGATGATTTGAATCATTTTGAAACAGAAGAATTTATCAAATTGCTGAAACCGGATATTTTTTCTTCCGGTATCAAGGATAAGTATGTAGTTCAAAAGATGGGTATACCGGCAAAACAACTGCATTCCTATGACTATAGCGGTCCTTATGCCGGATTTAACGGTGCGGTGAATTTTGCCCGTGACGTTAGCATGGGTTTTGCTTCACCGACCTGGAACTTTATCACTCCACCCTGGAAAAACAGTCCGGCTTTGTCGGGGGAAATGAATGAAGGAGGCGACAAATAAGATGCTTGATTATACACCGAAAGAAATAAAACAACGTCCAAGCGGCGCCGTCATCAATCCCGCCAAGACCTGTCAACCTATTGGCGCTATGTACGCAGCGCTTGGCATAAAGGGCTGTTTGCCTCACAGCCATGGGTCGCAAGGGTGCTGCTCCTTTCACCGGATGCATTTAACCAGGCATTTCCGTGATCCCATCATGGCGTCTACTAGTAGCTTTACCGAAGGGGCTTCTGTTTTTGGCGGCGGTGCCAACTTAAAAACAGCCATAAAAAATGTTTTCACCTTATATAATCCGGATGTCATGGCGGTCCATACTACCTGTCTGTCTGAAACGATTGGCGACGATATTCCTACGATTATCAAACAATCGGAAATTCCGGAGGGGAAAGTGGTATTCCATGCCAATACGCCAAGCTATCAGGGATCTCATATTACCGGCTTTTCCAATATGACGAAAGCCATGGTTATTTACTTTGCACAAGCCTCGGAAGGCCTTAAAAAGGAACAGATAAATATTATTCCCGGCTTTGTTAATCCCGGTGATATGCGTGAGATTAAAAGGATCGTAAAAGCTATGCAGCTTAAATTCATTATGTTTCCTGATACATCAGGTGTAGTAGATTCACCGATGACGGGTAAATTTGAAATGTACCCCAAGGGCGGCGTTACCCTGGAAGAATTAAAAGATGCCGGAAACTCAAAAGCAACCCTGGCGCTAGGCCGGTTTGCTTCTCAGGATGCGGCGGATCAACTGGAGAAGAAATGTAAAGTACCGGCAGTTTCTTTAAAAACTCCAATTGGTGTAAAAGCTACGGATGATTTTCTTATGGCATTACGGTCTGCTTTTGCTGCGGAAATTCCTTATGAGCTGGAAGAAGAACGCGGGCAGCTCGTTGATATCATGACCGATACGCATTTCCATTTCCATGGTAAAAAAGTTGCCGTTTTTGGTGATCCTGATGTTGTTACAGGTCTGACCGAATTCCTGCTGAGTCTGGGTATGCTGCCTGTGCATGTGTTGACCGGTACGCCGGCCGGCGCCTTAGGTTCCGGATTGGCCGGTTTTGAAAATGAAATCCAGGGTATGCTGAAAGCAGCAGGGGTGAAGGCTAATGTGAAAGCACCAGGTGATTTGTTTGAACTCCATCAATGGATTAAGAATGAACCTGTCGATTTGCTCATTGGCAATACCTATGGCAAGTATATTGCCCGCGCTGAAGATATTCCTTTTGTACGCATCGGTTTTCCCATTTTAGACCGCAGTGTTCATTCCTATCTGCCGATTGTCGGCTATCGCGGGGCCATGCGGATTGTGGAAATGATCAGCGGCGCTTTACTGGACCGAGCCGACCGGGATGCGGCTGACGAGGATTTTGAATTGGTTATGTAATAGCTGTAATCTATGGGTACAGGGGAAACTTGCTTTCCTGTACTCATAGACTATCAGGCGAATAGCAACGGAAAGGATGTGACAGATGGTGAGTGAGGCGGCCGTTATACGCGACAGGGAAGATTTTATAACAATTAAAGGAAAACAAAAAAAACAGCTTGCTTGTGATGCCGACAGTATCGCGGGCTGTGTCAGCCAGCGGGCCTGTGTATATTGCGGAGCCAGAGTAGTCCTTAATCCGATTACTGATGCAATCCATCTGGTGCATGGTCCAATCGGCTGTGCCAGTTATACCTGGGATATCCGTGGCAGTCTTAGTAGTGGCGAGGATCTGTATCGCAATAGCTTTTCCACCGATTTAAAAGAACAGGACGTTATCTTTGGCGGTGAAAAAAAGCTGGCAGCCGCGATTGATGAGCTGATTGCTAAGCATAAGTCGGCCAAACTGGTTATAGTATACTCTACTTGTATCGTAGGCGTCATTGGTGACGATTTGGAGGCTGTCTGCAAAGCGGCAGCCCAAAGGCACAATATTGAAGTTATTCCCGTGCAGTCCAGTGGTTTTATCGGCAACAAAGCGGCAGGTTACCGTGCCGCCGGAGAAGCTCTGTTGCGTTTAATTCATCCTGGTGATGTCAAACTGGCAAAACAGGAAAAAACGATTAATTATCTGGGTGACTTTAATTTGGCCGGTGAAGCCTGGATTATTAGAAAATATCTGGAAGAAATTGGTGTCAAATTAAATGTGGTATTTACCGGTGATTCGAACTATGAAGATCTGAAAAAGGCAACCGGTGCTTCTCTAAACATCATTCAATGTGCCGGTTCGATGCATTATCTGGCTGCTAAGATCGAAGAACTCTATCAAATTCCTTATCTGAACGTTTCATTTTTAGGATTGGAGGATACGGCAGATTCACTACGCCGGATTGCCCAAGCCTTTCATGATCCCGCTATGCTGGAGAGGGCCGAACGCCTAATAGCCAGAGAACTGGCAGTGGTTAAGCCTCAGATAGATAGTTATCGAGGCAAACTGGCCGGAAAGAAGGCGGCAGTCTATGTCGGCGGCGGTTTCAAGGCGATTTCATTAATTAAACAGTTTCGTGAAATCGGCATGGAAGTAGTCATGATCGGGACACAGACAGGGCGAAAAGAAGAGTATGAAACAATTGACAAGCTGGTTCAACAAGGTACGGTTATTTTAGATGATGCAAATCCTGCCGAACTGGAACGGTTTATGGTTGAGCAGGAAGCAGACTTACTGGTTGGCGGTGTGAAGGAAAGGCCGTTGGCCTATAAGCTAGGTAAGGCTTTTGTTGATCATAATCATGACCGTAAGCATCCGTTAAGCGGTTTTGTCGGAGCCGTGAATTTTGCTGCGGAAGTTTATTCCACCGTATGTTCGCCGGTCTGGAAATACATTAAAGCATAGCAAGGAGGGAAACAGATGACAATTGCACGAAATGTAAATGAGAATCCATGCAATATGTGTATGCCCATGGGTGGTATTATTCCGTTTAAGGGAATAGAAAACGCCATGGTTATTATACATGGCTCTCAAGGGTGCAGTACCTATATGCGCCGGCATATTGCCGAACATTTTAATGAACCGGTGGATGTAGGCTCTTCCTCGCTAAATGAAAAGGGTACGGTATACGGTGGCGAAAAAAACTTAACACAGGCTTTGGATAATATTATCCGAGTATATCAGCCTAAACTTATCGGTGTGCTTACTACCTGCTTGTCCGAAACGATTGGTGAAGATATTGAGCGAATTACAGCCGAATACCAACTGACAAAAGACCGGGAGGAACTGGCCATTGTTGCCGTACCCACACCGGGTTATGGCGGATCGCATACGGAAGGTTACCTTCTTGCCTTAAAAAAAATCGTAATGAAGCTGGCGAAAAAAACGGCCAGAAAACATAATAAGGTTAATATTATCGTGCCGCATATCAGTAGTGCCGATGTCCGGGAGATAAAAAGGATTTTGCAAATGATGGATATTCAGTATACGCTGTTTCCTGATGTTTCCGATACACTGGACAGACCATTGGCCAAACCGTATACGAAAATACCGGCAGGTGGAACTCCCCTTGCTGAAATAGAAGCAATGCCGGGAGCTATTGCAACCATACAACTTGGTGTTACGATGGATGATGAGCTATCACCGGGAAAATATCTGGAAGAAGAGTTTGGTGTCCCTCTGTATAATGTGCCGATTCCGATTGGTCTGGAGAACACAGACCGGTTTATGACAGCTTTAGGTCAAATCACCAATCACTCCTACTTACCGCCAAACATAGAAGCGGAACGGGGGAGATTGCTGGACGCTATGGTGGATTCACATAAATATAATTTTCAGGGGCGCAGCGTAATTTTTGGTGAACCGGAGTTGGTATACGCTGTGAGTAAAATTTGTTTTGAAAATGGAGTATTTCCTGTTGTGATTGGCACCGGCAGCCGCAATAACAAGTTTGCGGAACTAATAGAAAAGGACAGGGCAGAAGTCGATGCACCGCCAGTTATTGTATTGTCTGCCACTGATTTCGTAACACTCCGCCGTGAGGCTAAGAACGCAGGAGCCAACATTGCCATTGGACACTCAGATGGAAGATACATTGAAGAACATGAAAAAATTCCGTTGGTAAGATTGGGCTTTCCCATTCATGACCGTGTAGGGGGGCAACGACTTTTGTCAGTTGGTTATACGGGAACGGCTATGTTCTTAGACCGGATCACCAATACTCTGCTGGCAGAAAAACGCCGTTCTTATAGAAAGTCCATGTATGAAAACTTTTATCAGGGTTTGGAGCAGCCACTGGCCTGCGATATGAATTGAGGTGAGAAAGATGTCTTGCAAATGTTCAGACGAAAATAGTAATTCCGAAATCTTACAGCAAAAAACACAACAACATCCCTGCTATTCTGCCGGTGCACATCGTAGATACGCCCGTATGCATATACCGGTAGCTCCGGCCTGTAATATCAGCTGTAATTACTGTAACCGGAAGTTTGATTGTGTTAATGAGAGCCGGCCGGGAGTGACAAGCGAGATTCTTTCTCCGGAAGCCGCAAAAGAGAAATTCTTAATGGTAAAAGAAAAAATTGAAAACGTAACGGTTGTCGGGATTGCCGGACCGGGGGATGCTCTGGCCAACTGGCCGGCAGTAAGGAAGAGCATTGCACTGATCAAAGCGGTTTCGCCGGAAACTACCTTTTGCTTGTCGACCAATGGCTTGATGCTGCCCGAGTACGCTGAAGAAATAGTAAGCAGTGGTGTTCGTCATGTAACGGTAACGGTTAACTGTTTGGAGCCTGAAATTGGAGCTAAGATTTATAAATCGGTAACTTATCAAGGTGAAACGTACAGCGGAGAAACCGGTGCAAGGTTATTAATCGGCAACCAATTGGCAGGCGTGGAATACTTGGCGAAGCAAGGTGTGCTGGTCAAGATCAATATTGTCATGATCAAAGGGATAAACGATCAGCATATTCCCCTGATAGTGAAAAAAGTAAAAGAATTAGGCGCCTTTATTACCAATATTATGCCCTTGATTCCAGCGCCAGGTAGTGTTTTTGAAACCTACTCGCAAACAAGCATGAAAGACATTAATGAAATGCGTAATCTATGTCAGTTGGATATTCAGCAGATGAGACACTGTCAGCAATGTCGGGCTGACGCGATTGGCCTTCTCAAAGAAGACCGGTCTACGGAATTCCGCACCTGTCAATCGGAAGTCGGTTCCGAGGTAAATGAGCTTGTTCCTGAAACTAAACTGTTCAAAATTGCCGTGACCTCCAAGCACGGCAAACTAGTCGATCTTCACTTTGGCCATGCCACGGAGTTTTTAATTTTTGAAGGTGACGGTTCTGTTTTTAAACAGACTGAGGTTAGAAAGTCAGCTAAATATTGTTTAGGCATGGAAGAATGTGACGAAGAAATGGCAAGACGGAAAATGATTATTCAAGCCATTGCCGACTGTGATGCGGTACTGACTATGCGTATTGGCTATAATGCGCAAGCGATGTTGAAAGAGCATGGAATTGACAGTATTGAATATTGCTATACAGTGGAAAGCGGTTTGAAATTTGCGGTTGAACAACTTACCTTAAAAAAAGTGATATAAATCAATGATGGAGGATGAACATGAACAAACCTAAACGCCATATATTTGTCTGTACCAGCTCGCGGATGACCGGACCGGCAAAAGGGTTTTGCCTGACAAAGGATGCGGTTGGTGTAGTAGAAGCCTTTATGGAAGAAATCAGGGACCGGGATCTTAGTGGTGAAGTGTTTATTTCCAATACAGGTTGTTTTGGTATCTGCGAACAGGGAACGATTGTCGTTGTCTATCCTGACAATGTATGGTATGGTTCGGTTACGCCTGACGATGTAGAGGAAATTATGGATGAGCATATTGAGGGCGACTCGATTGTGCAGCGTTTGGCGCTATAAGGAAGTTAGTTTAAGGAGGCGAATTTGATGGCTAAGGAAATTGCCGTACTGGTCAACGAGCGGCAGGTAACGGCAGGAATTAATGAACCGGGAATTTTAGTAGTTTATGCCAAAGAAAATACAGTATGGACTCCCGTCCGTCAAATGTCGGTCTCTTTTGATTACGGGCAAGGGTTAGTCGGGTTGCGAAAAAAAATGACAGAACTGATTGCCTTTTTGCAGCAATGTAAAACTTTTATTGCCTTAGCCGTACAGGGTGTTCCTTACTTTGAACTGGAAAAGGCTCAGGTTAATGTGTGGGAGATTGAGGGAAAACCGGAAAGCTTTCTGGATGAAGTCTGGGAGCGGGAACGGGAGTTGGCCACGCAAAAAATTACGGTAGTTAAGCCCAGTGTGGAGTCCTTCATTGAAGAACCTTCCTGCGGACATTATTTTGTAAACTTAACAAAAGTCCAGCAGAATAATGCCGGCGTTACCTCCAAACAAGTACTATTGCCGCTGCTGCGTAAAGGAAAGTTTGAGACTATTGGTATACAGTGTAAACATATTCCCCCCTGGCTGGAAGCCGAACTGATGGAAAAAAAGCTGAATTATACGGTGGAACGTATTAATGCCAATGAGGTGAAAGTAAATATTAGCAGCAGAGGCTGATTTTGAATTTTATCAGGGTATTGTCAAGAGTTTCGATATATGTTATAGTCTAATTAAATTGAAAATTATTTGGGGAAACTAAGCAAAGTGGCTTATAAACATCAACGTTTGTAAGTCTTTTTCTGTTAATTTATGTATAATGCCTGTATGGTTATAAAGTCATATGCTTTATATAAGCAAGCAAAGAGGCTTGTGGATAATGTATTATCCATGAGTCTCTTTTGCTTTTTGGTAGCCATCGTTACAAACAGATGCTGCCCCTGGTGCTCCCACCAATCTTGAAACTAGAAATTGCTGACGATCAACATTCCGCATCCTTCGTTGTCGTCAGTCGGCATACTGGCGATATGTCTTTTGCCTCCGTACCGGCTGACCAAATTCTGCCTCGCTATCGGCTTCTTATTTCAAAGTTGGTAAAGTACTAGCTTATAAGCCAGGGCTGAAATTCTGATCCAATTAAGTGAAATTTTAATTGTCAGGATTTTCGGTAATTGGAGTGATAGTTGTGAATAAACCTGTCATTTACATGGACCAAACAGTTAATGAGGGGCTGAGAAGAAATATACGATCTGCTAACTTGCAATTGATGCTTAAAGCGATAAAAGAGTTGCAGGTTGGTTATATTGATGTTGTCGTTTCCGATTGGGAGAAAAGCGGGCTTCGCTCTTGCAACATGGCAAACTATTTTTTTCGTGGCAATATAAGACCTAATATGCATGAATTATATAAAGCCTATCACTTGGGGTTTGATAAAATTAGTATTTTTTGCCCCCATGTGTCACGAAAAAGCAACAGTAAAAAATTGTATCCCTTATTAGAGGCCGCCACACGGCTTAATCTGGATATTTTTCTGCACATTGAAAATGCGGCGCAGATTTCTGCGGTTGATATAGATTTTTATCTTAAATTATTGGTTAAATTCAATATAAAGTCGTTCATTTATGGTGATAAAGAAGGCCGGCTTGACTCTTTTCAGGTTTATGAGGCTTTGAACTATATGGCAAAAGTTATTCCCTGCTCTTTGGAGTTTCATGGGCATAATATGTATGGCATGGCTACCTCGAATGCTTTAGCAGCAATCAGAGCCGGTGTTGGAAGGATTGCTACAGCGATTGGTGGGGTGGGGGAACGTGGGCACGCTGCAATGGAAGAAGTCCTTCTGGGCAGCAAGCATTTACTTAAAAAAACTGTCGATATTGATGCGTCCTTGGCAAGCAATTGTGCTCATATTCTGGCTTGCATGGGGCTTAAAGTCCCGGTTAATAAAGCAATTATCGGCACCGGCATCTTTACCCATGAATCCGGTTTGCATGTCGATGGTGTTGTGAAAGATCCTTCCTTATATGAAGCTTTTTCGCCGGAGGAAGTTGGCTTGATACGAAAACTGGTTATTGGCAAACACTCAGGTTCCGTATCTTTACGAGTCAAACTCCAACAGATGAATATTCAGGCAACCGACGAAGAAATCAGGGCATTGCTGCCTAAAATACGAAAACTTGCCGTGTTGCAAAAAGGAAATTTGGGGGAAGAGCAAATCAGAAAAATCTACGATACGGAACTCGCGCGAGATCAATGAAGGGAGAGGTGAGGAACTAATGACGCAGACAGTGGAATTTGTGGACACAACACTTAGAGATGGAGAGCAGGCAGCAGGCGTTGCATTTTCCATAAAGGAGAAAGTTCTGATTGCGCGGGCACTGGATCAGGCCGGCATTAGCTGGATTGAAGCCGGAACTCCGGCCATGGGAGAAGAAGAGCAAGAGGCAATGCGGGCCATTTTATCTGCTCGTTTGAAAGCAACAGTGTTTTCTTGGAACAGGGCAAGAAGAGAAGATATATTAGCATCGGTTCAATGCGGCTTTTCTTTTGTCCATATTTCAGTACCTGTATCGGATTTTCATATTTACAACAAATTGAAAAAAAACCGGGATTGGATTATACTGCAATTAAAAGATATGATTCGTTTTGCCAGGAGCTTTGGCTGTACGGTATTTGTCGGAGCCGAAGATGCTTCCAGGGCTGACCGGGAATTTTTTCTACAAGTTGCTCATACAGCGGCAAAATGGGGAGCTAAGCGGATTCGGTTTGCCGATACAGTCGGATGTCTGGAACCGTTTACTACTTTTTCTGTGCTAAAGGAATTGAATGCTTCCTGTCCATTGCCGATAGAATTTCATGCCCACAATGATTTTGGGCTGGCAACGGCAAATACGGTAGCAGCCTGCAAAGCAGGAGTGCAATATGTGAGCACTACTATTGCCGGCATTGGTGAGCGGGCAGGTAATGCTGCACTGGAAGAAATAGTTGCCGCTTTGGCCGTATTTGGAAACACGGCTCCTTTCATCAGGACTAAAGCCAGTAATCGCCTGGCAATGATGGTTTCACCTTATAGTTTTCCCTATAAACCGGTCATTGGCAGTCAAATGAAGGGTTTGAAATATGAGAAATACGTAAGTAAAAAAAGAGACGCCGGATAATAAGGCAGAAGAGGCGGGAAGAGTGATGGAGTTATTAGCACCAGGAAGCGTTGCGCCGGACTTTTCTTTATTGGCTTCAAATGGTCAGCAGGTAAGTTTACGGCAATGGCTGGGAAAAAGTGTTGTTTTGTACTTTTATCCCAAAGATAATACGCCGGGATGTACGCAGGAAGCTTGTGAGTTTCGGGATGCACAGAGTCAACTTGAAGCAAAACAGGCGATTATTTTAGGTGTTAGCCGTGATCCTATAACAGCTCATACTAAGTTTATCGGTAAATTCAATTTGCCTTTTTTGCTATTGAGCGATCCGGATGGCGTTGTTGCAGGGCAGTACGGCGTGTGGAAGGAAAAAAACATGTATGGCAAAAAGGTTATGGGCATAGAGCGCTCAACGTTCATTATTGACCCGCAAGGCGTTATTTCTCATGTTTTTCGCAAAGTTAAGGTAGCTGGACATATTGAACAGGTGTTAAAGTTGCTTTGAGTGTAAAATAAAAAGTAGGGGCGCGATGTGCACCCCTACTTTTTACAGTTTAATTCCGATAAAATCGCCCGAAGCGAAAGGATTGTTTTCTATTAATTGCTCAGGCAAAATATCAAAATGCTTAAAAAACTTCTTTGCACCGACATAAGCGCCTTTGGTTGCATAACGGATAGGAAAGGAATTGACGTTTTGTTCGCCTAGGGGGAGCAAGCCCACCGTACGAGTTTCCTGATCATAGCCTATCATGCAGAATGGACTGTTGTTTAACAGTTCCGTTGCAAGTTTATTAAAAACAATGCGGCCATTGGGCCTTAATTCAATTCTGGGCTCGATTAATTTTGATGATCGTTCTTTATGCGGTTCAAACAGGGTAAATGAATATTCCATAATGACACTCCTTACTTTTATTAATATGTATTTAATAAAAGTATGCTCAAAATATTAATTTTATAAACAATCTTTTAAATTAATTTTATGTTTTTTTATAAGTAGGCTATAATACAAATATAGAAAATAGAAAAATATTAACTGGTCACAGGAGGTTATAAAATGAATCAGCAGCTCTGGTTATATTTTCTGGTAGTTATCCTGGGTGGAGCGATTGCCAAAGAATTGTTTGTAAATCCGTTTATGCTTGTTGTAATTGATTTGGCAATTTTATTGATCCTTTATTTGATATTATCCCGCTATCCCTTTGTGGATATAAAAAAGAGCATGTATTTCTTATCTTTTTTGACGTTTATCACCATATTGATGGATCTTAATATTGTACCGGGGATTCTTGGCTATATCATTATTTTGGGATTGCTGCTATGGATGATTTTCAGGCGAGACAGTGGAAATGGACCGAAACGGCCGCCGCTGCGCCATAAATGGCATAAATAATCATGGCTGCACTCATCGTGCAGCCATGATTATTTATGCAAAACTGAAGGGAAAGGAGCTGGGATTTTGAAAAATCACCGATTAACCCGAGCGGCCTTATTGTTGGCTTTAACGTTGCTATTTCAATCTTTGCGGCTATTGATTCCCATTCCTGCAGTTGCCACCACGTTTATTATCGGCAGCCTGGTCAATGCCTGTCTTTTACTTGCCGCATATTTTTCAGGCTTCGGTCCTGCGTTCGCGATTGCGGTCCTGGCCCCTGTTGTCGCTTATTTTCAGCAAATGCTGTTTGTGCCGATCTTCATTATTCCTGTTGCTTTAGGAAATATAATCTATATCAGTCTGTCTTTGTTTTTAATCAAGAGGAAAAACGGCGGAATAGGTATTGTGGTTGCCGCGTCTACTAAAGCCGTTTTTATGTTTGGTTCATGTACCTGGCTGGCTGCGTGGCTGATCTTACCGGAGAAAGTTGCCGCAGGGCTGCTTTTTGTAATGAGCTGGCCGCAAGCGGTCACCGGGATTGCCGGTGGGTGGATCGCATATAGTGCGGGGAAACGCCTAGGGGCATTTAGGCGTTAGGAAATATAAATCAGTTCCTTAGAGGATTCTGCTTAATAGTGGGCCGTTTTTCTTCAGCCAATTTCGCTCTTGACGGTAAGTTGGCGAGAACTTTTCCACCAGGGACCAGAACTTATGAGAATGATTAGGCTCGAGGAAATGACATAGCTCATGAATGACCAAGTAATCCATTACACTGGGAGGTGCCATTATAATCCGCCAGTTATAACTGACCGTGCCGGAGGAAGAGCAACTGCCCCAGCGGGTTTTTTGATCTTTGATGGAAATGCGTTTGGGGCAGACTTTAAGTTTGGCGGACCAACAAGATGTTCTATGGGCCAGCTGCCGGGCAGCTGCATGTCCATACCATTTCCTTAGTTGAGTGGCTATGTATTCTGGTGAGACTGACTGATCCGGTAATGCAATTACTATCTCCTGGCCGCTAATATAAACCGGTAGAATCGTATTGTTATAAGAAAAACGGAGCTGAAAGATTTCGCCTTGATAGAGGAGAGCAGCACCGTTCTGGATATGCTGATTAACCGGAATAGCGGATAATGCGGTCAATTGTGCGATGCGGGATAAAATCCATTTGCTTTTTTGCACTACTATTTTTTCGATAGTAGCCAGTTGGCAGCCTAAAGGAGCTACTATATCTAAAGAGTTGCTATTTGTCAGTTTAAGCTGTACCGTTTTGCGTTTTTTTTGATAGGTGATATGGCAAAGGAATGTCCTGTCTTCGAGCGTGATTGTTTTATCCATAATATCTCCTGTGATTTTATCGTAGGGTACCGAGTCTGAGGAGCTTTTATAATAGAGTTTTGCGTTAATGCGTTAAATCCTGCTGACGATGATTAATAAGTTGGACGCTGGTGAAGGGGATTTTTTTGATAAGTTGAATATATACACCATGATCCTAGATAATAAGCTGTAAATGGGGAAGGTTTTAATGAAACAAGAAAAACATATCTTAGCCGAAAATGATGATCTTTTCTTGGTAAAACGGGTTATTCAATATGAGACAGGTTTTGAACCGGGACTTGAACTGGTTGGGGTACGATATGAATTTTGGAATGCCCAATATAAAGATAAGTATGAGCGGGATATCATTGAAGAGCCGGTAGCTGGAAAGATTGTGCGCTATTGCCAGCTATATGCGCAATGCACTGATGAGGAGATGCTGGAGCTTTTTTCTAAAAAATCTGCAGCTATAAAGCGTGAATAAACATTCTTGGGATTATAGCAATTAAGAAACTTATCGTTCTTTTATTTGCCTGGTGTGGACTGACGTTGCTCTCGCAGCCGGCGTCAGTTTTGTTATTTGGTAGCTAAATAAAACAGAAGTTCTTTGACAGACTGCCAGGATTGTCTTATAATAAAATGCGAACGTATGTTCTTGGGAGGAGTGATGGAACATGACGCAGCAACGCTGGATTATTCATGCTGATATGGACGCTTTTTATGCTTCGGTTGAACAGCGGGATCATCCTGAATATCAGGGAAAACCGGTTATTGTGGGCGGAAAAAGCAATCGTGGTGTTGTGGCGGCTGCCTCCTATGAAGCAAGGCAATATGGCGTACACTCAGCTATGCCTATCATGGAGGCCAAACGACGTTGTCCGCAGGGAATTTATGTCGTTCCCCAAATTAGTAAATACGCTGAAATTTCGGCCCGGATTGTTCATATTTTCGCGGATTTTTCACCGCGGATTGAAACACTGGCCTTGGATGAAGCTTTTTTAGATGTTACCGGTATGGAATTACTATATGGGGATGTCATGCACATTGCCCGGCAAATCAAAAGCAGGGTGTATGCCGAGTTGGGGCTGATCGTATCGGTCGGTGTCGCTGTCAACAAATTTTTGGCCAAGTTGGCATCAGCTCACCGGAAGCCTGATGGGCTGGTGATCATTCGCCCGGGAGAAGAACTGGATTTTCTTGCACCGTTGCCGGTAAGCCGGTTATGGGGCGTAGGGGAGGTTACTGAAAAAAAGCTGAAGCTTCTTCAAGTCGACTCGGTGGGTAAATTAAGACAAATTGATCCCTATACGCTGGAACGCACTCTGGGTAAAGCTGCGATAGAGCTATACAATTTAGCATGGGGCCGGGATGAACGGCCGGTTATACCTGACCGTGAGGCAAAGTCGATAGGAAATGAAGATACTTTTGAAACGGATATTGAACAACCTGACGAAATTAGGACAAAGCTGCTCGATTTGGCGGAACGAGTCGGTTGGCGGGTTAGAAAAGAGGGCTTAGCCGGTAAAACGATTACCTTAAAGGTTCGATTTTCTTCTTTTCGTACCATTACCCGTAGTGTAACGTTACAAGACCCGGTAGCTTTGGATGAAGTTATCTATGAGATTGCATTACAATTAATGGACAAAATTATTGTTAAGGAAGGGATTCGCCTTCTGGGCGTGTCTGTGTCCAATTTCAGCCAGCGGTCAACCCAACTATGCCTGTTTAATGAAGTTACGGAAAAACGTGAAAAAATAGCTTCTACCATGGATGAATTGAAAGAGCGGTTCGGGACGGAGATTGTAAAACGTGGCCGGCTGTTTTAGGCATTTTGAGGCTTAGCCTGGGTTTAGTATAAGAAACGATGAAGCTATTATAGCTAATAATAGGATAATATAAACAAAGGAAGCAAGCAGCATTTTCCAGGGAGTCTGCGTACGAAATCCTGGCAATTTGCGCCAGTTGGGTAAAGGTTGTTCCGGGTCAAGTGCAAAGCTATGACCACAGCACGGGCAAACAGAAAATTCGAAGTAACTGACTGTACCACAAACAGGGCACTTCATACACAAAGCCTCCTTTTAGTACCTTGTATCACCTAAATACACGGATAATCTTTTTCCGTCCCCTTTGTTGCCGAAGCCTTACATATGTCCGATATGTAAGGCTCCACTTTGTGAATGAAAAAATCTTTACAATCTTATCCTAACTTTAAGTGATGCGAGATACTAGTGATAAATAGTTGTTGATTATAAAAGTTTTCCCGCCAGCCATTTTTCTAATCTTGCAAGAATATGTATGAATAACAAAAAAAGAGCTTTACGGCATTTCGTAAAGCTCTTAATAATCCTATGGCGACCCCGGCAGGATTCGAACCTGCGACCTTTTGATTCGTAGTCAAACGCTCTATCCAGCTGAGCTACGGAGTCAGTGATCAGCTACTTATATAGTATAATCTTTTTAAGTAAACTTGTCAATATAAATAATTGCAAATTGCCTAACCCCTAGCATAACCGTAAACATTAAGAGCTCTTTTCCTTAGCAAAGGAGAATAAATGAGAAACAGTCACAATTTGAAAGCCTTGATTTTTTAATTCTTTCGTCAGCCGTTTTATTGCTGCCAGTGATTGATCCGTAGTTATTGTAACGTTAATGATGTCGCCTGAAACAATGTGGCGCATGATTCCTGAAGGAGAATCCTTTCCCTTTTCCGGCCAGCCTGCTTCGTTGATCCCACGGATTATTCTCAGTTCAGGATTATACGCGTTTACTGCTTCTAAAACCGTATTTCCATAATAATGACAGGGTGGTTTCATGAGCAATGATTTTCCGGCCACTTGGCGTAACGTGGTATCGGCAATTACTATTTCTTTACGTATATCTTCTTCCCGCAATTCACCCCAGTATTGCCGCTTTACTCCGTAAATACCAAATTCATGCCCTTGTTTGACAGCCTTTTTGATCAATATTTTATTCTGAGCAATAATCTGTGACGGGTAAAAGAAGCTAAGCCGGACATTTTCCTGTTGGCAAAAATCGAGAATTTGATTCAGCTTTTCGGCATTATCTGCCCCTTCTATTGTTAGAGCAACTATGCTTTTAGATACTCGCATATGATCAATAGGAATGACTGCTGCGATACAAACATTAGAATGTAAGGCAATTAGAAAGAAAAATATAATACTGCCAATATATAAGTGTTTTTTCACGAGTTTAACCTCCGTAAACAGTGTCTCAATTTTAGTATTTCCAAGTCTGGCCCCGGACATACATTGATTAACATAAAAGAAAAAAATACATTGTTAAGGAGCTTGACAATCTTTTAGCTCAATGATAATATATTTACTGTACTAAGGAAGTGAATATTGCTTATGCCGAAGTGGCGGAATTGGCAGACGCACTTGACTCAAAATCAAGCGTAGTAGCCCTACGTGCCGGTTCGAGTCCGGCCTTCGGCACCAGAAAATCAAACCTTTCAAGGGTTAATCTTGAAAGGTTTTTTTATTTTTCATTTGCCAGCCAATCGTTTAAGCCTCTGACGGCAGAGAACAATGGACTACGGGGATTTTGAAAGAATGAATGCGAATAATACAGACCAACATTGCTTGGGAAGTAACGTTAGTTTTTATAAGAGAATTGCTTCTGATCGGAATAAATTGGAAATCGTCTTATTTGAGCAAGAACTATTAAGACTGAATGCCTAAGATAAATTGGGAGAGAGGTGGAAGGGGTATGCATTATTGCTCCAAGGTGAAAGATTCGCTTAACTTTACTCTTAGCGGCCGGGGCAAAAGGTAAACGATTTGCTTTACCAAATAGTGAGATACTGATCCATCAGCCGTCCATTTGGGGAGGGCTTCAAGGACAAGCTACGGATATAAAAATACATAGTGATTGGCTGGAGAAGACAAAAGAAAAATTAAATGAAATATATAGCCGGCTTACAGGTCAAACTATTGATAAAGTGAGAGCAGACATGGAGCGGGATTATTACATGACGGCCGAAGAAGCTAAAAATTACGGGCTTGTTGATAAAATCTTACTCTGTTAGCAGTGAAAACCTGTATGTGCATGCTGTGAAGCCGTCGAATAGAAGGCATAAGTTGATCTTTAGTCATCGTTGACGGGTGTCGTTTAAACTGTATTGAATAGCCTGTTGTTTGATGCAGAGCAAGACAAAAAGATTGACGAAATATGTTTCGGGTGATATAATTAACTTCGTTGTTAGAGGAGTAAGCCTCTACAAGGTAATATGGTGGCTGTGGTGAAGCGGTTAACACGCCGGATTGTGGCTCCGGTATTCGAGGGTTCGAGACCCTCCAGTCACCCCATAAAATTTTGGGGCGTAGCCAAGTTGGTAAGGCACGGGACTTTGACTCCCGCATGCGTTGGTTCGAGTCCAGCCGCCCCAGCCATGTGATCCACTAGCTCAGTCGGTAGAGCACCTGACTTTTAATCAGGGTGTCCCGCGTTCGAGTCGCGGGTGGATCACCATTTATTTAATTTAATATGCGGGAGTGGCGGAATTGGCAGACGCACCAGACTTAGGATCTGGCGGGTGACCGTGGGGGTTCAAGTCCCTTCTCCCGCACCAATAATATCATAAAATGGATTTTAATTGCATTGTAGGTAACGTACGGAGATTTCCGTGCGTTTTTTTATTTTTCATGACTAACGGTAGTTGTTAATCTTGGTAGGTTTTAAACGGCGATAGGATAAGTCTAGCTTGGAGTTTCAATTCCGTATTGGCGCTTCTTATTCAAAATAAAAAGGATTCACAGAAAAAGCAGAGGTTATTCATGAGTCGTTCATAGGCAATTCATAATACTTGATTATACTAGCAGTAAGGAAGCAGGCGCGGAAATGCTAGAGTGTTGTATAAATGGTTATTTTTCGCTTGGATGCTATAAAGCGGCTTCTTCCTTATAGGGACTGTATGAAAGAATGCATAGGATAGGCCCTGCTAATAACAAAATAAGGAGCGGAAAAACAATGAAAAAAAAGGTAGTAATGGGAGCTACATTACTTATCAGTCTGGCATTGGCGGGTGTGGTTTCAGCGAATCCGGCATCTTTGCCAGATTTAGACCAAATTAGGCCGGACAAGGTCAGTGTGATTAATGCTGATTTGGAGAAAACTGTGGTTCGACCAGGCTATATCAAGGTAATCGATCATAATTCTACGAGTTATAGCAAACGGGAGTTGAGTGGTCATACGGTGGAAAGCTGGATAAAAAACGGAGTCGCTTATACGGCGGTGGATGGAGTGACCACCAAAGAGAGTGCGATTAATGCCGATTTGGAGAGAGTTGTTGCTCGACCAGGCTATATCAAGGTAATCGATCATAATCCTACGAGTTATAGCAAACGGGAGTTGAGTGGTCATACGGTGGAAAGCTGGATAAAAAATGGAGTCGCTTATACGGCGGTGGATGGAGTGACCACCAAAGAGAGTGCGATTAATGCCGATTTGGAGAGAGTTGTTGCTCGACCAGGCTATATCAAGGTAATCGATCATAATCCTACGAGTTATAGCAAACGGGAGTTGAGTGGTCATACGGTGGAAAGTTGGATAAAAGATGGGGTCGCTTATACGGTGTTGGATCGAAGTACGGTGAAGGAGTAAATTAAATCATATGGTAGCCGGATTTGTTCAAAAGAACCTGGAATTTTACTTCCAGGTTCTTTTTTGCTTTATAACATTGCCGCGAATTCAATATACCAGAGTTTATAAAAAATAGAGGTTTTTCAAGAGTTCTTCATAGCTTCTTCACAATAGACTGGTATGATGAGAACAGAGTTGATCCAGAGAATGAGCCTGGATAAGGGACGAAGCGGCTTTACGGTCAGGTCCATATGCAGGACTGATAAGGAGGTGAGCTGCGATGAAGTGCTGCAAACCGGAAAAAAGAAAAGACGATAAAAAGATAGAGCAAGCGCATAGCTATGGTGGGAAAATAAAGCATATGCTGTTGATGCTGGCCTATTGTCTGGCGCCGCTGGCCATGTTATTGTTTTTACAACAAAACGGTAATACTGGAGCCGCTGGATATTTGGTGCTGTTGCTTTGTCCGATCATGCATCTGTTTATGATGGGTGGTATGGGGCATAAACAGCATGTGGTATCTGATAAAAAAGAGGTAGGTAAATTGTAATAAAAAAGATCAGAGATGAGACAGAACAACAATATTATGAGGAGGATACTAATGTTTAAAAATATAAATGGTTGGATGATTGGCGCTTTGGTGGTCGTGACAACACTAGGACTGGCTTTTGGGGCTACTTCGTTAGGCAAGGCGTCTGCGCAAGGTGTGGGGACGGTGCAAAAGGAGCAGTTGGACAATAAGAAGTCAGACATGATGGCGAATTCACCGGACATGCAAAAACAGTGTAAAGCCAAGATGAAGGATGTAGATCTTGATCATACCGGAGCGGCTGCACAGTCCGGAGAGGCAAAAAAAAGTCCGGATATGATGAAGTCGCCGGCCATGCAGCAGCACCGCCAGTCCATGATGAAAGAATCAGGAGACACTAATAAGGAAAAAACAACGGCTAACGATATTGCAGCAGGGGGAGATCGAACATAACGCACATTATTCTCTGGAGCGGGGATGCCTAGTATCCATACGGTGCTAGGCATCTATGCTTATTAAGTAAGTCATGTCGGTTTACTTAATAAGCTGCAATGAAATTATACGGAGGGCGGTGAAGTTATGCATCCCATTTTATTTAGTATTGGTGATTTTCAGATTCACATCTGGGGCCTGCTGGTCGCGTCGGGGATTTTTGCCGGTTTATGGCTGGCTGACAAACTAGCGCATGGGTCGGAGTTTGCAACCTGTATATTGCAGGAATACGTCTTATATGGCATTTTTACCGGACTATTGGGAGCGAGAATCTGGGAGGTTGTATTTTCCTGGAGTGATTATGCTGCCACCCCGCTACGTGCCCTTTTATTTTGGCAAGGTGGCCTGTCCATTCAGGGAGCGGTGGCTGCTAATGTGGTGCTGGCCTGGTGGTATTTCCGGCGGAAAGGTTTGTCGTTTCGCCGTTTTGCCGATATTGCAGCGCCGGGATTGATCTTAGGTCAGGCGATTGGCCGTTTTGGTTGTTTTTTCAATGGTGATGCCTACGGAAAACCAACGGATGCCTGGTATGGGGTGGTTTATCAGCCGGGTACACCGGCTTTCCAGGCTTGGGGTACTACACCTCTTGTACCGGCTGAGCTAATGGAAGCCGGTTTGGATCTGGTTATATTAGCCATACTATTGCGCGTATTTCACCGGAAAGAATTTGAAGGTCAGGTTGTGCTGGCTTACTTTATTCTCTATTCGCTGGCTCGGTTCGGACTGGAGTTTTTCCGCACCGACAGTTTGATGATTGGTGGGTTTAAGGCGGCCCAAGTGACCGCGCTCGTTACTGCTCTGGTAACGGCGCTTCTTTGGCTGTGGCAGCGGCGGCCGGTGCGGAAAGAACGTTTGGTGGGCGGGCGAATCTAAAAGTAATAGGGAGGAAATAAAGATGGAACATAACTGGGGTTATGGCTTATGGTCTTTGGTGTTGATTAATTCGCTGGTGTTTATTATCTTTGCCTTTAGCTTTACTCGGCCACGGTCCTGGACCGACTGGCGGACCTTTGGCACTTTCGCGGCATTTATCGTGGCCTTGTTTACGGAGATGTATGGATTTCCGCTGACGATTTATCTATTATCAGGCTGGCTTGGCAATTACTTGCCCGGCAATGCGCTGTTCGGACATAATGCCGGGCATTTGTGGTATACAGTCCTGGGAATGAGCGGCGACCCTCATCAAAACCCGATTCATACGATTAGTGAATGGCTCATCTGGGGAGGTTTAATCTTTTTGGCTGTGACCTGGCGCTATCTGTATCGCGCTCAGCAGGAGCATGTTTTAGCGACTACCGGTCCGTATGCTGTGATACGTCATCCTCAATATGCAGCATTTATTGTCATTATGAGCGGTTTTCTGCTCCAGTGGCCAACGCTCCTTACTTTGCTTATGTTTCCTATTCTGGTTCGTATGTATATTCATCTGGCCCGGTTGGAGGAAAGGGAAGCCCGAGCAAGCTTTGGCGGGGATTACGAACGGTATGCGACGGCTACACCCGGCTTTCTCCCGCGGTTAAACCGGAAGAAAACCGCGACACATGAAAAGTAAACCGGATATATATGCCATTCTATCAAATCCTAAAGTTGATGTAAGAGATCTTGTATTAGTAGGAGTAGCCGGATACCGATTTGGCAGCCGGTTACTCCTAAATCTCATAAGTTCTTCAAAACTTCTTCATAGCTTTTTCACATTAGTTTAGTATACTAAGCAACAAGATCATGATATTCAGGAAATATATATGGTAATTACATAAGGAGAGAACGAGAATGAATAAAAGATTGCCCCGGATTTTTTTGTCCGGTATATTGGCTGCCTTCATAATTGGTACAGCTATCAATCCTGCAGCTACCCCTGTATTTGCCACAGAACAGACGTCAGGACAGGATCAGCAAAATTCGCCGGTGGATGCTCCCCAGAGTGAGCAAAATATTCATGCCGGTCATCATGCAACGAGCTAAGATTGTAACCAGAAAAGGCAGCCCTTCAGGTAAGGGTTGTTTTTTCTTCTGCTTATACATATAACTTAATTCTGGCAAATTAGACAAGTTCGGTTGTATTTTCTGAAGAATAGTAAGGTTATGCTTTGATCGTAAAAACGACCGATGTTTTAAATTACATATATTATTCATAGTTTCTTCAATACTTCTTCATAATGGCCTTGTATACTGATGGAGAGTGTAATGCAGAGAACGAACTAGGATGATCCCGGGGAACTAAAAAAGATGACTGCTGTTTTGAAAGGAGGGCTTTTATGGCTCCCGATTTTGTATTGATTGTCGATGATGATGCAAAGCTTGCCAAGCTGCTAACAACGTATTTTGAAAAAGCAGGATTTCTAACTGAGGTGGCTACCGACGGCTTGAATGCATTGCAAATCGTACGGCAGCGCAAGCCGGATATTATTGTACTGGATTTAATGCTGCCCGGCCTGGATGGCTGGGAAGTATGTCGGAAAATCCGGCGAGACAACGACACTCCTATTATCATGCTTACCGCCCGGGATGATGAAAGCGATCGGCTGGTAGGATTAGAAATCGGCGCTGATGATTATGTGACTAAACCTTTCAGCCCGAAGGAAGTAGTAGCCCGGGCCAGGGTAATTCTTAGGCGGACCCGTAAGGAAGTCGTGCAACATGAACCCGTTCAAATTAGTAATTTAACGATTGATTTCGAACGTTACCGGGTGGAGCGTAACGGTAAAACCATTGAATTAACGCCAACAGAATTTAAAATATTAGGTATTTTGGCCACTAATGTCGATAAGGTATTTAGTCGGCTGCAAATTGTGGAACAAACTCAAGGGTATACCTTTGACGGTTATGAGCGGACTATTGATGCACACATTAAGAACTTACGACGCAAACTGGAAGAGAATCCCAAAGAGCCGCAATATATTCAAACTGTTTATGGAATAGGTTATAAATTCGCCGGTGATGTTGGTGATTAAAATGAACAGTATTATTACGCGAATTACGGGATTGATGTTTTTGACAGTGGTATTGACGGTATTTTTGCTCATCTATCTGACCAACCAGCAAATGACACAACTTTTTCAGGAATACCTGGTGGTACAACATATGGAGGCGGTTCGGGGAACTATGCTGCTTCTAAATGAGCCGGATGAAAGTATTATCATGGGACCATTGGAGCATACCTTTTTGGCCTCTGTTCATACATCGCTCATTTGGGTGGGGATGAGTATTTTAGCAGCAGGGCTCCTGGCGAGTTATATCCTGGCCCGCAGCATTACTGTTCCACTGCGTAATCTTAGCCGGGCCGCTGAACAAATTGCCCAAGGTAATTATGAGCAAAATGTACCGATAGAGACCCGGGATGAGGTTGGCTATTTGGCTGGCATTTTCAACCGTATGTCTGAGGCATTAAGAGTCAATACAAAATTACGCCAACAGTTGCTAGCCAATATTGCCCATGAGCTTAAGACGCCGTTGGCGGTTATCCAGGGACATTTGGAAGGTATGGTTGATGGGGTGATTGAACCGAGTAAGGAACAGCTCGGTTCACTGCATGAAGAGGCTATTCATTTGAATCGACTGATAAAAGATCTCAGGGATTTATCGTTGGCCGAAGTTCGTCAATTGGCACTTGAAAAGTACCCGACCAATATTAACCCTATTGTCACCCGGGCGGTTATCCTACTCAAGCCTCTGGCCGATGTCAAACATATCCGGATTACCTCTATATTAGCCGATTGTCTGCCGGAAGTGGTGGTGGATAGCGACCGGATGAGTCAGGTGTTTTACAATCTTCTGGTGAATGCTATCCGTTATTCACCGGAACAAGGAGAGATTCAGGTTACTACCAGGCTCGTGATGAAGGAAAAAGATCGTTGGTTGCAGGTGGCGGTTGCCGACCATGGCTCCGGGATTGCCTCGGAGGATATGCCGTATCTTTTTGATCATTTTTACCGGGGTGATAAGTCAAGGGATCGTAAAAGCGGCGGGTCCGGATTGGGACTCGCCATTGTAAAACAGTTGGTGGAAAACCATGGCGGCAAAGTGACGGTGAAAAGTGAATTAGGAGAAGGTAGTGTTTTTCAAGTACTGATACCTATAGAAACAGATTTGACACATTCAGCGGAAACGCAGTGATGATTCTTGAAACATCTAGTACCTTGTCAGTCAGTAGGGGAATGGCGAGGCTGTTTTTCGCAACGTGAGGTGAAGGAAGGCGGCAGACCATTAGTATGCTAACTGACGACAACGAAGCGGTGCGGAAAATAGACCGCCCGTATTCACTGGACTAAGCCTGACAAGGGACTAGTGAGGGGACGCAGATAAGCTGCGTCTCATTTTTTTTTATTTGCGTTATCCGCCTTGGTGTCCAATTTTAAGAAAACTGCCAGACCAACTAAAAAAGCATTACTTCTTCATGACATGTTCATTACATCTTCACACCATGCGGGTATGATTACGGCATGTATTAGAAGGGGGAAGAGAATCATGTGGCTGTTATTTTTTGTGCAATTGTTTGCATTAGGAATCATTATTCGTTATATTGTCATTCTTCGGGAGGAGGAACGTTCTTGAACTCCTCTATCAATGAACTGTCTTATGTAAAGAAGCCTTCCGATAGTTTTAGAACGAAGCAAAATTCATAAGTTCTTCAATATCCCTTCATAACTTATTCATACGAAACTTGTATAGTTGAGTAGTAAGTCATTTAGGGACGATAGCTTCTAACCGAGCAATTATGTTGAACTAATTTTAGATCGCAGAAAAAAGGAGGCACTATGGACAAACGAAAATGGGCAACCGGGAAGAGGTTGGTGCTGATAACCCTCATGACCGTATTGGCAAATACCCCGGTTTTGGCAGCAGAACAGCAGGAAATATTGACCCTACAGCAGATAGTGGATACGGCGGTCAAAAATAATCCGGCTGTTATGGAAAGCCAGAAGCGCTGGGAAGAAAAACAGGCACGTATTGCACTGGCTAAAGCCTGGCCTAACCCTCAGCTTGGCATTATGAAAGATGATATTCCCAAAAACAGCCTCAATCCCTTTGACGCTATGATGACCGAATATACGTTTACTCAGGACATCATGAATCCGGCAAAATTAAAAGCGATGGGGAAAATGGCCAGCAGTGATGCAGGGATGGCCGAAGCCAATTATCGAGACAAGCAAATGGAGGTTTACTCCACAGCGAAATCCGCCTATTATGACCTGCTTTATGCCGATAAGGCACTGGAAATCGGCAAAGAAAATCAGCAATTGATGGGCCAATTGGTACAAATTGCCCAGGTGAATTATTCAACCGGGATGGTACCTTTACAAGATACGCTCCGGGCTCAGACTGAGTTTTCCACAATGACTACGGATTTATTAAATATGGCATCTATGGCGGCGGTAGCTAAAGCCAAGGTGAATACTATTCTTGGCCGTTCAGCCGATACGCTGTTTGCGGTACAGGAAGAGTTTAGTGCACCGCCACCCAATTTTGATTTAGCTGCATTGCAAAAAGAGGCGCAAACCAATAAACCGGCGGTTGTGAGCATGGAACGGCAACTGGCTATGGCAAAGAACGGTGTGGAGCTGGCTAATAAACAAAGCTTGCCCGATTACCAGTTGAGTATTGGCTATAAAGACAGAAAACAGACAATGATGGATACGCAACCCGACACCTGGAAGATGGAATTTATGGTCATGCTGCCGTTGTGGCAGAGTAAAAACAAGGCAGAAGTCAGATCGGCCGAGGCAAGTCTGGATACTGCCCAGGCATCCTTGGCTACCATGAAAAATATGACTGACCTGGATTTACAAATGGCCTTGACCGAAGCTCAATCGGCTTGGCGTCAAATTGATCTGTATAAAAACACGGTGATTCCGCAGGCTGAACAAACCTATCAGGCCGGAGTGGTAAGCTATACCAATGGCAAGGTCGATTTTATGGCAGTTTTGGATAGCCTGAACGCCCTGCGCAACGCGAAATTAGATTACTATAAAGCCCGCGTGGATTATGAAAAAGCAGTGGCTAATTTGGAGAAAGCAGTAGGGAAACCCTTGTTTACCAGTGAGGCACAGCCATAAAGGTAATAGGAAATGGAGGGACAGCATGATAGAAAAATTTCGATCCAAAAAGAAAATCATCATGGGCGTAACTGCCGGTGTGTTGGTTGTCGGTGGAGTTGGCTATTATTATACCGCGCAGCATAATCAACCGGCAGCAGCAGGGCATGCGGGACATCAAATGTCCGGGCCGGTCATGGCTATGGGTGATACGGTGACATTAGACGCAAAAGCCCGTCAACTGGTCGGGCTGCAGACAGCACAAGCTGTTACTAAGCCGCTAAACAAGGAGATAAAGACTACCGGCAAGATTGCTATGAACGAGGATGGAAAAACCTATATTACGTCCCGGGTTGAGGGCCGGGTCGACGAGCTGTATGTAACTGCGGAAGGGGAGACAATCGCTCCCGGCCAGGCTATTGCCGCCGTATACAGTCCAACTTATATTGCCGCTCAGGAAGAGTATTTGCTGACCCTGGAGAGTGTACAGAAACTGCAAAATGCCGGCAAGGATGTTGTCCAGATTAACAACCGTCTGCGGGAAGCGGCCCGGCGTAAACTACAACTATTAAATGTTGCAGATGAAGATATTGCTCACCTTGAACATACTCGCCAGACCAAGGACCATATGACAATCTATGCCCAGTTCGGCGGGACGGTATTGGAAAAACAATTACTGCCGGGTGCGTACATTATGCCTGGTGATAAACTATACAGTTTATCGGATTTATCCACTGTATGGCTATATGCTGACATTTACGAAAAGGACATCGCCAGCATTACTCCCGGCCAACAGGTGGTGGTAACGAGTGGAGCCTATCCGGGAGAAACATTTACCGGTCAAGTGACCTTTATTAATCCGGTGCTTGATGATGCGACCCGGACTGTTAAGGTACGGATCGCAATGGCCAATCCTTCAGGAAAATTAAAACCCAATATGTTTGTGAATGCCACTTTGCAAATCCCATTAGGAGATAGTCTGGTCATTCCGGAATCGGCTATTTTGGATACCGGCAGCCGCAAAATTGTCTTTGTAGCCCAAAGTGAAGACACTTTTGTTAAACGGGATGTAGTTACCGGGCAGTCGGCGGATGGCTATGTTCAAATCCTGTCCGGACTGCAACCGGGAGAAACCGTAGTTACCGCAGCTACCTTCCTTATTGATTCTCAAACCAAACTGGGCAGTTTTGGCAGTCATGCCGGCCACGGTGGCGGAGGGGCCGCAAGCGCACCTGCGGCAACAGGCGATCAGGGCAGTGGTGAATCACCGGCTGCCGGGGGCGAACACAGCGGCCATAGCGGTCATTAAGGAGGATCAGCATGCTCAATCAATTAATCGAGTTTTCCTTGAAAAACCGCGTGATTGTTTTAGTATTAACCGCGTTGGTTATTGTCTGGGGAGTTTTTACCGTACGGGATACTCCTATCGATGCCTTTCCTGATCTGAGCGAAAATCAGGTTCTTGTTTCGGCCGACTGGATGGGACGGGGACCGCAGGAAATTCAGGACCAGGTTACCTATCCCTTGGAGACAGCCTTGCGTGGTCTGCCTAACGTAAAAGAAGTACGTTCGGCTTCTTCTTTCGGGATGTCGCTGATTACTGTTATTTTTGAGGATGGAGTGGAACCTTATTTTGCCCGCCAGGTGGTAAATGAGAAGGTACAGCAGGCTATTCCTCAACTGCCGCGCGGTGTTCAGCCAACACTGGGCCCGGTCAGTACGCCAATGGGCCAGGTATTTATGTATACAGTGGAAAGCGACCGCCACAACTTAGCCGATTTACGAACGGTAGAGGATTTTACCATCAAGCAGCAGCTCAGCGCCGTACCCGGTGTAGCCGAAGTGGCCAGCATTGGCGGCTATGTCATGCAGTATCAGGTCAACCTTGACCCGCAGCTTATGCAAAGCTACCGGGTGACGTTTAATCAGGTATTCGGGGCACTGGGGGCTAATAACGCCAATATTGGCGCCAAGGTTGTAGAGCAAAACGGCCAGGAATTCATTATTCGTGGTCTGGGTTTAATTGAATCGATTGATGATATTAAAAACATTGTGATCACCCAAAACAATAATGTACCTATTTATATCAAAGATGTGGCCAGTGTGGCGGCCGGTCCGGATTTTCGCCGCGGGGTACTGACAAAGTCCGGCTATGAGGCGGCCGGCGGCATTGTCATTCAGCGTATGGGCGAAAATACTCTTAATGTTATCGATCAAGTGAAAGCTAAAATCGCCGAGATTCAGCCAACTTTACCAGAAGGAATGAGGATCGTTCCTTTTTATGACCAAACCGATTTGGTGAAAAAAGCGGTCAATACGCTAACCCGGGCACTTATTGAAGAGTTTATTCTGGTTTCTATCATTGTAGTTCTTTTTTTAGGCAATGTCCGGTCCAGCTTGATTGTTACCAGCGCCATCCCGATTGGTATTTTAATTGCATTGATTGCTATGAAGCAAATTCATTTGTCAGCCAATTTGATGTCTCTTGGCGGGATTGCTATCGGCATTGGAGTTATGACGGATGCGGCTATCGTTATGGTAGAAAATATCTTCCGGCATTTGGCCGAGGATCGCGGACGGCGCAATATCATTGAAGTAACGCTGGAAGCCGCGAAAGAAGTAGCCGCACCCATTTTCTTTTCCATAACAATTATTATTGTCACCTTCCTGCCGGTCTTTACCATGACCGGTACCGAGGGTAAAATGTACACGCCGATGGCCTGGGCAAAGTCCTTTGCTATGAGCGGATCGCTGCTGCTGGCCTTTACGCTGGTACCGGTATTGTGCACCTTGCTGCTTAAGGGTAAGATCCAGGAAAAGGATACCTGGATTGTTGCCAAAATGCATCAGTGGTATGAGCCGGTTTTAAAAGCTGTGATGAAGTATTATAAAACTACCATTACGGCCGCTATTGCTGTTATGATTGCCGGATTTTCCTTGCTGCCGCTTTTAGGAACAACCTTTATGCCGGCCTTGGATGAAGGAACATTTCTGGTGATGCCGACCATGCTGCCCAGTGTATCTTTGTCCGAAGCCCTGGAAGCAGCCAAAACCATGGATAAAGTCATCATGGACATTCCTGAAGTCGATATGTCGGTGGGAAAAGTCGGCCGGGCGGAATCGGCTATGGATCCGGCTCCCATCAGCATGATTGAGACCATCGTGACCTTAAAGCCCAAGGCAGAGTGGCGGCCTGGTGTAACCAAAGACACCATCGAACAGGAAATGATGGCCAGACTTGCCAACATTCCCGGTCTTAATTTAGCCTTTACTCAGCCGATTGCCGGCCGGTTATCAATGTTGACTACCGGGGTACGTACCGAATTAGGCATTAAACTGTATGGGGAAGACCTAGCCGTATTGCAGCAAAAAGCGTTTGATATTGAAAAAGCCTTGGCAACGGTACCGGGCGTCAGCGACCTTCTGGCGGAACGGGTTTTTGGTGCCTCTTATCTGGAGATTCAGGTTAACCGGGAAAAAGCGGCCCGTTATGGTTTGAACATTGCTGATGTCGAAGATGCCGTGGAACTGGCAGTCGGAGGTAAAAGTGCCACCACTACCATCGAAGGGCGTAAGCGTTTCAACGTGCTGGTGCGCTATAACCGGGAAAACCGCGAAAGCATTGACGCTATGCAAAATATTCTGATCCCGGTAACCGGCAGTGGGGCGGGTGTAACGGCAAATGCCGGCGTTGGGATGGGCGGCATGGGCGGTGGTGGTGCGACCGCGGCGGCGAAGCCGGTCAGCGGAGCCTATATACCGCTAGGGGAAGTTGCCCAATTTCAAGTGGTTGACGGACCATCAATGATCAGCAGCGAAAACGGAGTCTACCGGATGATTGTACAGATGAATACCCGGGGACGGGACGTGGTTAGCTTTGTGAATGAAGCCAATAAGGTTATTAAAGAAAAGGTGGATTTGCCTCCCGGTTATTCTATGAAATGGACCGGACAGTATGAAAATCAGCAACGGGCTAAAGACCGCCTGGCTATTGTAGTTCCGGCAGTTGTGGTACTCACCTTCTTTTTGCTTTACATGAGCTTTAAGTCGGTCAGCGATGCTTTCCTTATCTTAATGAATATTCCTTTCTCTTTGGTCGGTGGTATTGTGGCGATGTATCTGACCAATACCTATCTGACGGTAGCGGCGGCAGTCGGGTTTATTGCCCTCTTTGGAATTGCCGTGCAAAACGGGGTAATTATGGTGACGTATATAAAACACCTGAGAGATCAACGGTCTTTGGAAGAAGCAATTATGGAAGGAGCGTTTACCCGTTTGCGGCCGGTCATGATTACTGCGCTTGTCGCCAGCTTAGGCTTGTTTCCACTTATCTTTGCAACTGGTACGGGCGCCGAGGTGCAACGGCCGATGGCTACGGTTGTTGTCGGCGGACTGGTTACCTCCACAATTTTGACACTGATTGTACTGCCTTGTATATATCTGGTCTGGCATCGGTGGCTTGAGCGGAAAAAACCAACTGTAACCGGAGACTTTCATACGGTAGAGTAAACTGACCGATAATCAAATCGGTTACCTGAAAAAACGGTGGTGGGGCATCCTGCCCTACCACAAAAGCAGTAATAAGCTAAAAATGAAATATAAATCTATTAAGCTATTGGAGGGTATTTAATTATGAAAAAAACTAAAGTATTATTTGGCATTGTGGCTATTGTCGCAGGGATGGCTCTAATCGCAGGCTGCGGTTCTAGTGAAAAACCGGCGGCTCAGACTCCTGCGGCGCAGGAACAGGCGACCGGCCATCAGGGACATAGCGCGACAATGCCTAAGGAAGATCCCATGCCTATCATGAAGGATATGGACAAAGCGTTGCAAGACGTAGTAAAGCAAGTGAAGGGCGGCCAAATGATGGATGCCCAAAAGAGCGCGGCACAGCTCGTGAGTACAGTGGACAAAGTTCTTCCCCATATGATGGATGACGGTCTGGAAGATCATTTGCGTAAAACAGCAAAAGACATTAAAGACAGCGTAAATTCGGGAAAAACGGATCCGAGTGCTCTTGAAGGTAAAGTCAAAGACATGCAGGCTATTATGAAAGAGACTACAACGCATCTGCAAAGCATGAATCACTAGAAAAGCCTATAGGAGGAGCGGCTGATGAAAAAATGCCTGACAATCCTATTTGCCGGATTGCTGTTTAGTAGTGTCACCGGAGTTCAAGCCGCTCCGGTTTCCGGGTATAATCAGTTTGTAGCGTCTCTGGATTCTATCTTGGAGGTGTCGATGCCGGTAGCTGACGAACAGCTTATCGCAGCCCGGTTGCCGGTCCAACCTAATGGACAGGCGGCCAGGGTCCTGGTGATCGCTGGCAATATGCTGGGGCAACCGGTAGTATGGGGTGGAGCTTCGCCATCCCAGGGCTTTGACTGCTCCGGTTTAGTCCAGTATGTATACCGGCAGGCTGGTATTAATCTGCCTCGCACTGCCGACCTACAGTTTTTAGTTGGGCGGACGGTCTTGCCGGCAGCTCTGCAGCCAGGTGACCTCATCTACTTTACTACCTATGAGCCGGGGGCATCTCATGTAGGGATCTATATCGGTGACAGTAAGTTTATTCACACATCTTTTTCTAAAGGCGTAGTGGCCATTGGAGACATGCGGGACAATTATTTCGTCCAACGGTATTACGGAGCCAAACGGGTTTTGTGACCTTACAAGAAAAGCTTCCAGGCTATCCTGGAAGCTTTTTGCATGAATATTCATTGTATACGGCTAGGCGTGTCTTCAAGCTAACAGAATGACCCATGGCACAAAAAGTGCAGTCAGGAAGCGTTTTAGCTAGTGGTCTGTAGACCCCGATTCTATAGTCCGCCCTGCTTGTCGTCGGCTTACATATTCCTGATATGCGCGCCTTTTTCGTCTCGCAGGACAAAAATCTCTCGCAATTCATCCTTTAACCTTAGAGTTTACAGACTACTAGTGTCTTGACTAAGTTAAATCTTAGGTTAGACAGCATATCTTTTTTCGCACTGCTGCGTTGTCGTCGCCTTACATAATCCCGATATGCGCGCCTCCTCCGCATTGCATTGCAAAAAAATCTATACTGCCTAATCCTAATTCACAACTTTGGCAAGACACTAGTTTGAAGACATGCCCTGGTGATAATATCTAAAAGTAAGTGAGTAAGCAGATGGAAAGATGAATTTCATACACATTACTAATGGACAAAGCATATAATATTACATAACGTGGATAGGAGGGAAGGCTATGGAATGGGGCGGAAGTTGGAATTGGATTTGGATTATTCTGGGTATGGTAATTTTGGCGATATTGCTGGGATTGCCCATATTGTTGCTTATCGGTTTTGCGTTAGGAATGGCTTTTGACTCCTACTGGAAAAAATTATTAGCGGAATTTGACTTTAACTTTGGTGATACTCCTGCTTGATATACGGAAATTTTATAGGCATCAATAAAGCTTTTTGGCATAGAATAATAGAGTGGTAGATTTTTTATTAAAGGAGTGTGGCTTGAGGTGTTAATCCATATGCCCTGTAATTGTGTTGTTGTCTTCAACCAATTTGGCGTAGGAAAGTGCGCGGGTTGCGGTAAAGAGATTAATGTAAAAATATCCAATAAATAAAAAGTCATTTACCTTTGGTAAATGACTTTTTATTTATTGAGATATTTAATGATGGAATTTATTTCCTGGAAATAAATTGAAATAAGATAAACGAAGAGTATAATTTGTTTTTGGCCGGCCAAAATAAAAAGCAGTGTCAGTAGAATACGCTGTTAATGATAAAGATAACAAAGTGGGGTAACGGTTATGTCTTATACCAGCAAAGTATATCATTTCTGGCAGGAAAGAAACATTGACAGTAAGGTCTATGTGAAACTTCCTACGATGATAAAAAAAGCAACGCAAATTAGTGGCGATACAATGATAAAGCAACAAATCGGAGTAGACGGTTCTTTGGACAACGACAGGCAGGAAGGTATGGAATATGACTAGGGAACCGGTGATTTAATGAGCCAGCCAGCCTGACGAGAGATTTTTTCGGCTGGCAAGGAAGTAAAACCGCAGGAATAGTGGTTCCTATTTCAAGGTTTTGCTGACGCAGCCAGATGGGAAAAGATCCGCCAGGATGCGCAATATGAATAAGTCAGTGGTTCCCTAGATCCTTTGGCACGTGCAGGAAGATTGCTGTTGACCGAGCTATGATTAAGGAGTATAATAAATAAAACAATACCTTTAAGCTGGTTCTGTGAGACCGGTAAGGATACATGAGAACGTTGATGCCTTTCTGTGTGCTCACATGCAGAAAGGCTTTTGTTTTGCTTGACAGTCTTTGAGAAAATTTGCTAGTATATATATAAGTTAATATTGCATAAATAAACAATGACTTTAAACTGGTTCTGTGAAACCGGAAAGGCTGTTGCGGAGTTAGTTTAACAGTGTATTGCTAGCAAAGAAGGCTTATTTAACCGAAAAATACAAATACTATCCTTTAAGTTAATCCAGAGAGGTTGGCAAGGATGTTAAGTGTTTAACTGGTATTTTAGTCATTGCCGGAACTTGTCTTAACATAACTCCTTGCCGCCTGGGCAGGGAGTTTTTACATTCAAGAGGAGGATTGGCGTTATGAGCGTGGCTAGAAGTCAGGTGTCACTGCGGGGAAAAGATATTTTGGGATTGCAGCATATGACGGTCCCTGAGATTCAATTGGTGCTAAACACGGCGCAAGAGATGAAGGGGATTATCCGGCGCGATATTAAAAAGGTACCTACTTTGCGAGGAAAATCGATCATAAATCTGTTTTTTGAACCAAGTACCAGAACGAGGACATCCTTTGAACTGGCCGGAAAATACCTGGGGGCTGATGTAGTGAATATTACTACCAGTGCGAGCAGTGTAGTGAAAGGAGAAAGCCTGCGCGACACCTTAATGACGGTGGAGGCTATGGGCGTCGATATCATTGTCATGCGTCACGAAGCGGAAGGCGCGGCGCAGTATGCGTCAAAAGCAGTGAGTCCGGTCATCATCAATGCCGGGGATGGAGCCCACGAGCATCCTACCCAGGGGCTTTTGGATATGTTTACTATCTTGCAAAAAAAGAGCGGGTTTGCCAGTCTGAAAGTGGCGATTGTTGGTGACATTTTGCATAGCCGCGTGGCGCGCTCTAATATCTGGGGCCTGCAAAAAATGGGCGCTGAAATTCACCTGGCAGGGCCACAGACACTCATGCCGCGGGATATCGAAAAAACCGGAGTCTATGTACATAATCGAGTGGAAGATGCTTTGGAAGGTGCCGATGTTGTTAATATCCTGCGAATTCAGCGGGAACGGCAGCAAAAGGGGCTTTTCCCGTCGGCAAGGGAATATGCCCGGATTTTTGGGATCAACAAAGACCGGCTGGCTTTAGCCAAACCGGATGCCCTCGTTATGCATCCGGGACCGATGAACAGGGGACTGGAAATTGCGCCTGATGTGGCGTACAGTGAGCAGTCGGCAATTCAGGAGCAGGTTCAAAATGGACTGGCTGTGAGAATGGCGCTGTTGTTTCTGGTATTGATGGGAGGGAAAGAGATTGAAGCTATTAATTAAAGGTGGCAGAATTATCAACCCGGCCAAAGATTTTGATGCCATAGGCGATATATTGATCGAAAATGAGAAGATCATTCAAATCGGCAGCGATATCAACGTGACGGATGCTGAGGTTTTTCCGGCTGTGGGTTTGGTTGTTGCTCCGGGATTTGTTGATATGCATGTACATTTGCGGGAACCGGGACTGGAGGCGAAGGAGGACATTGCTTCCGGAACACGGGCAGCCGCTGCCGGGGGGATTACTACGATAGCCTGTATGCCGAACACGAAGCCGGTTATCGATAATGCCATTCTGGTGGCCGGAATCGCGCAACGGGCCCAACTCGAAGGGGTCGTGCATGTGAAGGTGATCGGAGCCTTGAGTAAAGGGCAGGAAGGCAAGGAACTGGCTGAAATAGGCGATATGCTGCTAAGCGGTGCGGTTGCTATTTCGGACGACGGTCATTGTGTGGAAAGTGCCAAATTGTTGAAAACAGGTCTGGAATATACGGGCATGTTTGATAAAGCAATCATCTCTCATGCCGAGGATGAAACGCTGGTGAATGAGGGGCACATGCACGAAGGGGCAGTATCGGCTATGCTGGGAATTAAGGGACGCCCTTCAGTAGCTGAGGATATTGCTGTGGCCAGGGATATTATGCTGGCTGAATACACCGGTTCACGAATTCATATCGCCCATATCAGTTCCCAAGGCGCAGTGGAACTGGTTAGACAGGCTAAATCGCGCGGTATTAAGGTCACTGCCGAGGTGACACCGCAGCATCTGGCCTTGACCGATGAGGTGGTTGCGGATTTTGATTCCGCAGCAAAGGTGAATCCCCCCCTGCGATCAAATGAGCATAGGGAAGCGCTGATTGCCGGGCTTAAAGACGGTACCATTGATGCCATTGCCACAGACCATGCGCCGCATGCCTTTGAGGAAAAGGATCGTGAGTTCCGGTTTGCGCCCAGCGGATTTGCCGGTTTGGAAACATCCATAGGCGTTGTGCTTTCGACCTTGTATCATGGCGGACTGTTCACCCTGCCGGAGATTGTTGCACGAATGTCAGCCAATCCTGCCCGAATACTGGGGATTGAAGCCGGTGTATTGGGGGAAGGAAAACTGGCCGATATTACCATTATCAATCCAGATTTAGAATGGACCGTTGACAGCCGGAAGTTTTATACCAGAGGAAAATTGACTCCTTTTGAGGGAAGACAGCTAAAAGGGAAAGCGGTGGCTACTATCGTTAAAGGCAAGATGATTATGCAGAATGGTGAGGTGTTGGAATGAACGGGAAGTTGATCCTGGAAGACGGCAGTATTTTTTATGGGCACTTATTACATGATATGGTGACTACCGGTGAAGTAGTCTTTAATACAGGCATGACGGGGTATCAGGAAATTTTAACAGACCCTTCTTATTGTGGGCAGATTGTGACGCTGACCTATCCGTTGGTTGGCAATTACGGTGTGGCTGATATTTTTGAACAGGCCAGGCAGTCCTATGTACGCGGGTTTGTTATTAGTGAACTCTGTGAGGTTCCCAGCAATTGCTTGATGGAGAAAACGTTGGGAGATTACTTGGTTTCACGGAAAATCCCCTGTATTTATGGCGTAGATACACGGGCGATTACAAAACGTATCCGTTCTCACGGGACCATGAAAGGAGTTATTGCGCCGCTGACGGCGACGGAGGATGAAGTGGCGGAACTGCTGGCGCAGCCGTTAACCCGTGACGTTGTCCAAGAGGTGACTACCCGGGAAGTTTATACGATTGCCGGCAGTGGGCCGAAAGTCGTTGTCATGGACTTTGGGATTAAACGCAATATCTTAAATTCGTTGCATCATATTGGCTGCGATCTGGTGGTCGTGCCGGCGGATACACCGGTAGAAGCGATCATGGAGCTGCAGCCGGAGGGTGTGTTTCTGTCCAACGGCCCGGGCGACCCGAAGGATGTGCCTGAGGCGATCGAAACAGTAAAAGCGTTACTGGACAAAAAGCCGATGTTTGGTATTTGTCTGGGACACCAGTTGCTGGCGCTTGCCCTTGGCGCCGATACGTATAAGCTGAAATTCGGCCACCGGGGCTCCAACCAGCCGGTTAAAAATCTGGCAATGAACCGGGTGCATATTACCTCGCAAAATCATGGGTATGCAGTAGATGAAGCATCTTTATCGGATAAGGACGTAATCATTACGCATCGTGCAGTAAATGATGGTACGGTAGAGGGGATGAGGCATAGGAGTCTGCCGGTATTCTCGGTACAATATCATCCAGAGGCAGCTCCTGGACCGGATGATAACACATACCTGTTTGATGAATTTTTGACGCTGCTGAACGGAGGAAAATAATATGCCGAAGAAAACAAACTTACGTAAAGTATTGGTGATTGGGTCCGGACCAATCATTATCGGCCAGGCGGCTGAATTCGATTATGCCGGCACACAGGCTTGCCGGGCTTTGAAAGAGGAAGGCCTGGAGGTTGTACTGGTCAATAGCAATCCGGCTACGATCATGACTGATGCCAATATTGCCGACCGCGTGTATATTGAACCGCTTACGCCTGAATTTGTGGAAGAAGTCATTGCCAAGGAACGCCCCGACGGTGTACTGGCAACGCTGGGCGGTCAGGCCGGCTTGAATCTGGCGGTAAAACTGGCCGAACGGGGTGTGCTGGAAAAATATAAAGCCGAGCTGTTGGGGACATCACTGGAAGCGATCAAAAAGGCGGAAGACCGGGAATTGTTTAAATTGACGATGCAAAAGATCGGCGAGCCCATCCCGGAAAGTACGATTGTGGAAGACATAGAGAGCGCCCAAGCCTTTGCCGATCAAATCGGTTTTCCGATTATTGTGCGTCCCGCTTATACTCTGGGGGGAACCGGTGGCGGGATTGTAAACAACACGGAAGAACTGGTTGATGTAGTAAACCGTGGTTTGAAGTACAGTATGATTGGTCAAGTGTTGATTGAACGCAGTGTGGCCGGCTGGAAGGAAATTGAGTACGAAGTCATGCGGGATGCTGCCAACAACTGCATTACCGTTTGTAATATGGAAAACTTTGATCCGGTGGGCATTCATACCGGTGACAGTATCGTTGTTGCACCTACGCAAACCTTAACCGACCATGAATATCAAATGCTGCGCAGTGCATCACTCCGGATTATCCGTGAACTGGGTATCGAAGGCGGCTGCAATGCACAGTACGCCCTGGACCCTAACAGCAGCCGCTATTATGTCATTGAGGTCAATCCCCGGGTCAGTCGGTCCAGCGCCCTGGCTTCTAAGGCTACGGGATATCCGATTGCCAAAGTGGCTACTAAGATTGCGATAGGCTATCATTTGGATGAAATTCAAAATGCGGTAACCCAGAAGACGATGGCCTGCTTTGAGCCTACCCTGGATTACCTGGTGGTTAAATTCCCGAGATGGCCCTTTGACAAGTTTATTTTCGCCGACCGAATTCTGGGGACCCAGATGAAAGCCACCGGTGAGGTTATGTCCATCGACCGGACCTTTGAGGCGGCTTTACTGAAAGCGATCCGTTCGCTGGAAATCGGACTGCATCATGTCGGCATTCCCGAACTGGCAAAGTTGTCAACCGAAGAGATACATGCTAATTTGAGCAAAGCCAATGATGAACGGTTGTTTGTGGTGGCGGAAGCGCTGCGGCGTGGGATCGGCGTGGATGAGATTCATCGGATTACCGGGATTGACGAGTTTTTCCTGCAAAAAATACTGAATATCGTCCAAATGGAAACACGTCTGAAAGAAGAGGTCTTGGCGCCGGAACTAATACTGAAAGCCAAAAAGATGGGCTTTGCTGATAAAACGATTGGCGGGATTAGACAGCAGCCAATTGATGAAATCAGAAAGCTGCGCAAAAGTCAGCAGATTGTTCCCTGCTACAAAATGGTGGATACCTGCGCGGCGGAATTTGAAGCGGTGACTCCCTATTACTATTCCACCTACGCCCAGGAGGATGAGGTCAGCATCACCGACCGGCGCAAAATCATTGTGCTGGGGTCCGGTCCGATCCGCATCGGACAGGGCGTAGAGTTTGATTATTGCTCGGTTCACTCTGTGTGGGCTTTACGGGAAATGGGCATTGAATCCATTATCATTAATAACAACCCGGAAACGGTAAGCACCGACTTTGATACGTCGGACAGACTGTATTTCGAACCGCTTACCCCGGAGGATGTATTAAATATTATCGATAAAGAGGAACCGGAAGGCGTTATTGTGCAGTTTGGTGGTCAAACCGCCATTAATCTGGCCGAACCGCTGGCCAAGGCCGGCGTTAAAATCATGGGCACCAGCGTGGAAGACATCGACCGGGCCGAAGACCGGGAAAAATTTGACGAGGTACTTGAGCAAAGCGGCATACCGCGTCCGAAAGGAACTACCGTTACCAATACGGAAGATGCCATAACCGCTGCGGCAGAGATTGAGTATCCTGTAGTCGTTCGTCCGTCCTATGTACTGGGAGGACGCGCGATGGAAATTGTCTATAACGAAACCGAGCTTAGAGATTATATGGGCCGGGCGGTTAAAGCTTCGCCGGAGCATCCGGTGCTGGTAGACCGTTATATGCAGGGGACGGAAGTGGAAGTAGATGCGATTTCCGACGGAACCGATGTCTTTATCCCGGGCATCATGGAGCATGTGGAGCGGGCAGGTGTTCACTCCGGCGATAGCATTGCCGTATATCCGACCCAAACCTTGTCGAAAAAGGTGCTGGCTACGGTTGTTAACTATACGCAGCGTCTGGCCAGAAGCCTGCGGGTTAAGGGACTTATCAATATTCAGTATGTAGTGGTTGATGAAGAGGTTTATGTGATTGAGGTAAACCCGCGCTCCAGCCGCACCATTCCTTTTCTAAGCAAGGTAACGGATATACCGATGGTTAACGTGGCTACAAGAGTGGCGATGGGGGCGACCTTGGCTTCCCTTGGCTATCAATCGGGCTTACTGCCGGCTAAACCCTATACGGCCGTGAAGGCTCCCGTATTCTCCTTTGCCAAGATGCAGCAGGTAGATATCTCGCTGGGGCCGGAAATGAAGTCCACCGGTGAAGTTATGGGTACTGATTATCACTATGCCAGAGCGCTGTATAAGGCAATTGTGGCTGCCGGTATGAATATTCCTGAGTATGGGACCATTCTGTTCACAGTGGCTGACAAGGACAAACAGGAAGCCGGCGAACTGGCTAGAGGCTTTGCCGAATTGGGCTACAAACTGGTTTCTACGGCCGGAACGGCGAAGTATCTACAATCACTGGGGCTAGCGGTGGACACGGTGCAAAAAGTGCATGAACATTCAGCCGATATCATTCAGATGATCAAAACAGGAAAAATCAACATGGTGGTCAACACGATCACTCATGGCAAACAGCAGCAAAGCGACGGTTTTAAAATTCGCCGGGCAACAGTAGAGCATGCGATTCCTTGTCTGACTTCGATCGATACAGCACAGGAAGTACTGGAGGTGCTGGGCTTTATGCGGGAACGCCGGCTGATCTACGCGTTAGCTTTACAGGATTATGTGGGCGGAGGCGATGATCTTGCCTAAACTGATAGTGAAGGCGACGGTTGTCAGGCATACTAACCTAACCAGTCAGGTAAAACAGTTAGTTCTCCAGGCACCGGACATTGCCGAACAAACCGTACCGGGGCAGTTTGTGCATATACGGGTGGCGGATTGCTACGAACCGCTGCTCAGACGTCCGATCAGTATTTCCAATGTGGACCGGGCTAATGGAACGATCTATCTGATCTATCGTGTTGTCGGGAGAGGCACGCAGCTCCTGGCCCGTTTGAAACCCGGTGATCTGCTCAATTGCATGGGGCCATTGGGCAACGGCTTTACTTTACAAGGGGAACGGCCGTTGCTGGTTGGTGGAGGCATGGGGCTGGCGCCATTGGTTTATCTGGCGGCTACCCTGTGTCCTAATCCGGTAACGGTGCTTATGGGCGGCCGGACAGAACAGGAGATGTTTTGGACCGGTATCTTCAAAAGCTTGTGCGAAAACCTTCATATTACCACCGACGACGGCAGTCTGGGACAGCGCGGCATAACACTGGATTTATTGCCGGAACTGCTGAAAAGTAAGTCCTTCGATATGATCTATACCTGTGGGCCAAGCCGGATGATGGCCGGTGTGGTAAACTATGCCGCGACCTACGAAATTCCCTGCCAGGTCTCGCTGGAGGAATATATGGCCTGCGGTGTCGGGGCCTGCCTGTCCTGCACCTGTGAAGCCACGAACGGTCCCAGAAAGAAGACCTGTACGGAAGGTCCTGTTTTCTGGTCGGGGGAGGTTGTTCTATGAGCAAGCCTGAGCATATGTTACAAACTGAAGTGGCCGGAATAAGGATGAAGAATCCGGTAATGGCTGCATCAGGCACCTTTGGTTTTGGGGTAGAGTACCGGGAATTTCTTGATTTAAACCAAATCGGTGCCATTGTGGTCAAAGGTACAACTTTGAAGCCACGGGCCGGCAATTGCGGCCGGCGGATTGCGGAGACGCCGGCAGGGATGCTTAACGCAATCGGGTTGGAGAATCCCGGGGTGGAAGCATTAATTGATAATATTTTACCAACGCTGCGAGAGTATGATGTTCCGGTGCTTGTCAATATTTCCGGCAATACGGTGGAAGAATACGGCGAGTTGGCTAAACGCCTGGATAAAACAGGCATTGCCGGTATTGAGATTAATATATCCTGTCCCAATGTAAAAGAGGGGGGGATTGCGTTCGGAACAAACTGTGACAGTGCAGCGTCTGTAGTAAAAACTGTGAAGGCGAATACGGCTTTGCCGGTTATAACCAAGTTGTCACCCAATGTCACCGATATTGTGGCTATGGCGTTGGCTGTAGAGGCCGCCGGTTCCGATGCTATCTCGCTAATCAATACTCTGGTGGGGATGGCGGTGGATATTCATAGCTGGCGTCCTGTACTGGGCAATGTAGTGGGCGGCCTTTCCGGGCCGGCAGTCAAACCGGTGGCACTTCGGATGGTCTGGCAAGTTTGTCAGGCGGTAAAGATTCCGGTCATTGGCATGGGCGGTATCATGACGGCGGAGGACGCCATTGAGTTTATGCTTGCCGGGGCTAGTGCCGTCATGGTGGGAACGGCAAATTTTGTTGATCCGCAGACGATAGAAAAAGTGGTAACCGGACTGGAAGAATATGTAGTGAAACGTGATTTGAGCTGCATACAGGATGTTGTGGGAAAACTGAAGGTAAACTAACCGGTAGGGGAGTGACGCGCCATTGGCGGGAGATAAGCGATTAATCGTGGCACTGGATGTGCCGGATATGGGCCAGGCCAGAAATTTGGTAGAAAAACTGGGTGATTCCGTAAGCTATTATAAAGTGGGAATGGAGCTTTACTACAGTACCGGCAGAGAGGTTATTGCCTATTTGCGCAGTCTGAATAAAGACGTATTCCTGGACTTAAAGCTGCACGACATACCAAACACGGTGGCGCAGAGCCTGAGGGTACTAACCGAACTTGGCGCTTCCATGCTGAATATTCACGCTTCCGGCGGCTTGGCTATGATGAAGGCAGCCAGCCAGGCAGTGGCGAATAAGGCGGATCAGTTGGGAATTTCCCGGCCTGCGTTAATTGCCGTTACCGTATTGACCAGTATCGATGCTGCAGACTGGGCTAATTTGCGGCATGATATGAGTATTAAAGAGCATGTTGTACATTTGGCAAAACTGGCACAGTCTGCCGGAATTGACGGTGTGGTCGCTTCACCACAGGAAGCGGAAGCCATCCGTGCAGCTTGTGGCGAGAAGTTCATCATCGTAACTCCGGGGGTTAGACCGCAGGGCGCGGCTATCAACGATCAGAGCCGGATTGCTACACCGCTGGAGGCCTTGAAAAAAGGCGCCCACCATCTGGTTATAGGGCGTCCCATTACGGCAGCTGCTGATCCACGGACTGCTGCTCTGGAAATTCGAAAAGAGATGGAGGCTGTCTAAGATGAATGAAGCAGAGGTAAGACAGTTATTTGTTGATTCAGGGGCTATTATGGAAGGGCACTTTTTACTGACCTCCGGCTTACATAGCCCTTTGTATGTAGAAAAATTTCAAGTCTTGCAATATCCGGAATATACGGCGAAACTGTGCGCCGCGCTGGCGGCAAGATTTGTGAATGATCATATCGGACTGGTTGTCGGACCGGTAACGGGCGGCATTTTATTGGCCCATGAGGTCGGGAAAAACTTGGGGACCCGGGCTATTTTTACGGAAAGAGAAAATGGGAATATGACACTTCGCCGGGGGTTTACCATCAAACCAGGTGAACGTGTGCTTATTGTGGAAGATATCGTAACCACCGGCGGTTCGGTGGATGAAGTTATTTCTGTAGTTCGTCAGCAGGGCGGCATACCGGCAGCAGTCGGTATGCTGGTTGACAGAAGCGGTGGCAAGGTGGATTTTGGGATACCGTCGCAGGCCCTGCTGCATCTGACAGTGGACACCTATACGACGGAACAATGTCCTCTTTGTGCGGCGGGAAAACCCTTTACCAAAAGGGGAAGCCGCAAATTGTAAGGATAAATTGTCCTCCCTGGTATAGTTGAAATAGCAGAGAGGACAATTTAGTTTAAAGAGGATTGAGTTTTTTTCCAGCATATGATATGATGAGTATTGCAGTTGTTACAACTGTGCTTGGCCCGGTGGTGTAGTGGTTAACATGCCGCCCTGTCACGGCGGAGATCGAGGGTTCAAGTCCCTTCCGGGTCGCCACGCTATCATTTCTAATAATTTAAACAAAAAAACATGCTTGACATAATTAAAACAATATAGTAAAATTATATGCGTGGTAAGGAAATAAAACCTGCGGAAGTAGCTCAGTGGTAGAGCATCGCCTTGCCAAGGCGAGGGTCGCGAGTTCGAATCTCGTTTTCCGCTCCATATCTAGGGGTATAGCTCAATTGGTAGAGTAGCGGTCTCCAAAACCGTTGGTTGAGGGTTCAAGTCCTTCTGCCCCTGCCAGAAAACACAAGGCTCTCAGCGATTTGCTGAGAGCTATTTAATTTCATGGGGCAAATAATGGGGTAATCTTTCGTTATTAGTTCCAAGTTGTGGATTGCGAGTTCGAATCTCGTTGTCCGTTCCAGTAACACTAAAGCCTTCTAGCAAATCGCTAGAAGGCTTTAGTGTTACTGGGGGAGTATCTATGCAGCAATATCGGGGTTTGTATCCTCTGTTATACGAGCATTTTATGGTTATATCATTAAATTATTTAATGAAGTCTTGGGTCACATACACTTTGCCCTGACTGTCATAAGCCACACCAATACCGACTGTAGTGTAATTGGAGTTTAATATATTTGCCCGATGGCCTGAACTATTCATGAAAGCAGTTTCAGCAGCCTCAACACTAGTATTCTCTGCAATATTTTCACCTGCCGCGGTATAAGAGATGCCGGCTGCTTTTAAACGGTCAGTAACTGTTTTTCCATCGGGATTGGTATGTGAAAAGAAGCTGCGGGTGACCATATCTTGTGAGTGGCTCCGTGCTACTGCGGTTAATGCGGAACTTACTTTTAAATCCGCCAAACCGTTTGCTTTTCGATCGGCATTCATAAGCTGGACAGCCTGCTGTTCAGCAGCGCTGACAGAGGTCGTTGCTGTTGACGTTCCTGTCGTTCCGGACGAACTTCCGCTATTGGTTTTAGGACTAACAGCACTTGGAGAATTGTTTTTCGAGTCGTTTACTTTGGTAACGGAGCTAATGTTCCATTGCGTTTTATTGTTATTCAATTGCAAAACAACATTATAAATACTATGTTGGTGATTAACTGAAACAATTGCCTGTGTAGCCGATTTCTTGACCAAGGAGAATGTATCTGTTTTGGCATTGAAACCCAGCTTATTGGCCGAAGCTTTCACTACCTGCAGCGGATCCTGCGCGACGCTGCTCGCGGTTTGGTTTTGGCTGCTTTGTATTACGGAATTACTTGTTTTTGCCGTATTATAAAAAATTTGCTGTTGTGAATTGGCTGCATAGACCGGTAATGTTGATGCCGTCATCATGTATAATCCCAAAGTTGTACTCAATAATCCAAGGGTTACATTGTGGTGCAAGTTCTTCAATATAGTCGCCTCCATATTAAATATTATAAGAAATACGTGGACAGCATTTCTTATGTTCCTACAATACAGGTTAATTCTTAAAAACTTCTTAATAAGCATGGTGAAATATTTGGTAGTTGCTTTTTTGCGGAAAACCTTACAGAATTCTGCAGAGGTTTTCGATATGGCTAGATACAAAATTTCTATATTATAATTTTAGTCTTCCAAATGCTGCTTTTCCAGACTACAGTATGGCAAGACCGTGAAACCATTCATTTCAAACAGTTAGCAATTCTCTACACCTTGGCTTTGATTTGGGTTGGTTTGCCGGGACGATCGATTTATTGGGTGTGTTCCTTTCTTACCTGTTTCAGGCAGGAAATTTACGTTGAACGAGGAATAACTCTGTGTATTTTCAAATCGTACTAGCCTTGTTTAGCATATTGAGCATGGTGTGCTGGTGAATTTATAAATAATGAAAAAGGGCGGTAGAAAGTTTATGCTGAAGGAAGAACGACAGAAGCAGCTATTGAATGTGCTGTACGCTGAAGGCAAAGTCATGGTAGATGATTTGTCTGCAAAATTTAGCACATCGCGCGATACGATTCGGCGGGATTTGAATGAGCTGGAGGAGCAGGGGATTCTAAAACGTGTCTATGGTGGCGCTATCCCGCAAAAGATGATTGCGCCGAGTTTTGATGGCAAGAAGAATGTGGAAACGGATGAAAAATATCTAATTGCCCAAAGAGCGTTAAGTCTACTCAAGCCGGATTCGCTTATTGCAATTGACGGCGGTACAACAAATGTCCTTTTTGCTTCACTTATGCCGCTTTCTACCTCCTTGCGCGTGGTAACGAACAGTTTTCCGGTTGTGGAAGAGCTTAGAAAACGACCGCGGATTGAAGTCATTTTTTTGGGTGGACGTTATAATAAAGATTCTTATACGACGGTAGGCGAAACGGCCTTGCGGCAATTGGAAGATTATCATTTTGACCAGTGCTTTTTAGGGGTTTATGCCTTAGATAGCAAGGTTGGTGCCTCTGTGCCACATCCGTACGAAGATGAGGCGGCAGTTAAGCAACTAATGGTGGCGAACAGCGCAGAAGTTAATCTCATGTGTGCTGCTTCGAAGCTTAGACGCATTTCTAACTATGTTATTTGTCCGTTAGAGTCAATAGACCGTATTATCTGTGGACATTCTGTGGAACAAAAAATAAGGCAGGAATTTCAAAATAAGATTTATTAAGCAAAACGATGTATTTTTAAAATTAAGCAGTACTTTATGCATGATGCAAGCCTCGCAGTTTATGTGAGGTTTTCTTTTTTTTTTGAGGGATGTGGAGAGGCATAAGCTGGTCAGATCTTCTGATTCAGTCGTATATTTTGTCATCCATAGTAAAAAATGATGTACACCTTTACAAACATGCATAAACAAGCATAACTTGTGCTTGATATGCAATATTCAGAAAACTATAATACAAATATGGACTTGATAAAGAAGTTGTGAAGGGAGAGATCTTATGAAAGTGAATATAAAAAAAGACGAATGTTGTTTGCGCGTTGGCATTTTAGGGTGTGGTATTATTTGCCAGGCAGCGCATTTAATTGGCAGTAGTAAAGCGCGGAATATCCATCTTCAGGCTATCTGTGATGTGGCTGAAGATTTACGAAATAAAATAGCTGGGATATATGAGCCTGACAGCGTTTATGCTGACTATGCGGACATGCTAAAAGATCCGGATATTGATGCTGTTATTATCGGTATTGGCGATCAGTTCCATGTACCTTGTGCAAAGCAGGCTATCCAAGCCGGTAAGCATACATTTATCGAAAAGCCAATGGGAGTATCAATCGAGGAATGTGAGGAACTCTGCAAGATGGCCGAAGAAAAAGGTTTGCTGCTGCAAATCGGTCATATGAAGCGTTATGATGAAGGGCTACAGTTTGCCAAAAAATTCAAAGAAGAAAAATTGGGGAAAATTACGACTTACAAAGGCTGGTACTGCGACAGTGTAGGGCGATATACACTCACTGATAATGTTATGCCGATTCTTTATACCAGCGAAGCGATGAAGAAGCCGAAAGGAAATCCGAAGGCCAAGCTCGATCACTATTATTTACTTGGTCATGGCAGCCATTTGTTTGATACGGCGCTATATATCATGGGCGATATTGACAAGGTTGCTGCCCGTTATGCACATCATGAAAACCAGCATTCCTGGCTTATTGACTGCGATTTCGCCGACGGATCGATTGGTAATTTAAATCTTATTGTAGCCATTGCTCAACAATGGCATGAAGGTTCGGAGATTTACGGTACGGGAGGTACGATTTTCACCAAAACCTACAATCCATGGGAATTCCGGTCTTCACGCGTGGAGTGTTATGACCGTGCGACTGATACCAGCGTGATTCCGGCGGCTTATGACGGTCAATTCTATCGTCGTGAACTGGAAGGTTTTGCGGATAGTATTTTGAACGGTAAGCCGTGTACAGGCGCAACGGCTTATGAAGGCATGCAGGTTATGCGTGCGCTTATTGCAACCTATCAATCTATCCAGGAAAATGGCAAGTGGATTGTTTTAAAAGATGCCAAGGGAGGTTTGTAAGATGGAACTTGGTATTTTCTCCCGCACCTATGAGGTGCAGAATATAAAGGAAATTTATAATCGTATGAAAACACACGCATTGCGTATCACTCAATTTAACTTATCCTCGGCTGGTTTACCGACTTTGCCAGAGAAGCTGGATGAACAGAAAATAATGGAGATCAAAGAGCTTTCCAGGCAGTATGGTATTCAGCTTGTGGCTTTATCAGGGACTTTTAATATGATTTCGCCGGACGAATCCATCCGTCAACAAAGCTGTAAGCAATTTGAAACACAATGTAAAATAGCTAAATTGCTGGATATTCCGATTGTCACTCTGTGTACCGGGTCAAGAAATCCAGACAGTCAGTGGCATTGGCATGATGATAACCGTAAACCGGAAGCTTGGGACGACCTCAGACGCTCTACCGAAACAATTCTGCGCTATGCGGAGGATAACGGTATTATACTTGGCGTGGAACCGGAAGTCAGTAATGTAGTATGTACGCCGAAGCTTGCACGTAAATATCTTGACGAAACAGGCAGCGAACATTTGAAAATTGTTATGGATGGGGCAAATCTGTTCCGGCTTAGCCAGGTTAGTGAAATGGAACACGTGCTGCGTGAAGCTTTTATATTATTAGGCAAGGATATTGTCCTTGCACATGCCAAAGATTTTTCCGTAGATAAAAATCTATCTTTCGTACCTGCTGGCAAAGGAATACTGGATTTTAAACTATACCTGCAGCTCTTGAAACAGACTGGCTATGACGGACCCATCGTTATGCACGGTTTATCTGAAGATCAGGTGCCGGACAGTCGAGATTTTTTGAAAGGAGTTTTGGCCTATGTCTGAGTTTAGGCATAATGGATTGCGGTTTCATTATGAGGTATCTGGCGAGGGCAACCCGTTGGTATTTTTGCACGGCCTGGGAGGCAGCATGGTACAGATAAAAAAAATCTATGAACCTATCAGTGGTGTGCAGCTTATCAATATGGACCAACAGGGGCACGGCGAGAGCGATATAGATTTAGAAACCTTGTCATTTGACAGTATGGGCGATGATGTGATTGCGCTCTTAGAGCATCTAGGATTGCAGCAGGTTTATTTAGCCGGCATTTCCATGGGGGCGGCAGTGAGCTTGAATATTGCCACCCGCTATCCTCAGCGTGTGAAAAAGCTCTTATTGATTCGTAATGCCTGGACCAATGAGGCGCAACCGGACGAGGTACAGCAGATTTTTAAGGATTGTGCGATGGCTCTAAAGGACAATGACATCGAAAAATTCTATGCAACCGATAGTTACAAGAAAATTTTTCGGTTATCAGCCTATACAACCAATGCATTTACCAATTATTTCAAGGATCCAGTGTCGGTAAGAAACTATAAAAAGTATCTGATATTGCCTAATAAGGTGCCTATCCCTTCGCTTGCTGTATTAAAAAAACTCAGAATGCCGGTCATGATTATTGCCAATGACAATGATCTGGCGCATCCTATCGCTTATAGCCGGTATCTGCACGAACACATTTCGGGAGCAGTTTACTATGAGATTGTAGATAAGGATAAAGATGCCGTTGGGCATCGGGAGGCTGTGAATTTCTATTTGCAGAAGCTTCTGTCTGAATAAGTGTTTTTCGGAGATCATTAGTTTAAGTGGTGGAAGACTATATGAAGGTAGCGGACAATAGGGTGATTTTTATAATTTGACGAAAAAAATTTCGTTACTATTTTAATAGAGAAAAATATTACAATGTACTGCGCAAAGAAAATTTTCTTTTTAAAATATTAAGAAACAAAACTTGTGATCACAAGGTGAATTGGGTATGTCCTTATCCTGGATTTTTAAAAAATTGAATTGTTCCCTAAAGAAAGGATGAGAAAATTGTTTAAATCATTTTTCATGAAATTCGTAAATAAGATTACGAATATTGGCGGGTCACTACAGACACCCATTGCCATTCTACCGGCAGCAGGTCTTTTATTAGCATTAGGTGTGGTTTTTACTAATAAGAGCTTCCTGGAAATGATGCCAATGGTAGATACTCCGACAGTCCATCATATATTTTCTGTTGCCCTGCAATGCGGTGCCATTATTTTCGGAAATTTACCATTAATTTTTGCAGCAGGTGTCGCTATTGGTCTTTGCAATAATGATGGTGTTGCAGCATTATCCGCTATTGTAGCCTATTTAATTATGAATGTAACGATTGGCGGACTATTAGGGATTACTCCGGAAATTGTTACAACCTCCCGGGCCTACGTGAATATGCTCGGTATTCCAACCTTACAGACCGGCGTATTAGGTGGTATTATCATCGGAGTACTCGTATCCAGTATTTATAATCGCTTTTTTGATATCAGATTACCTAAAGCTTTGGAATTTTTCGCCGGGAAAAGAAGCGTGCCAATTATTTCAGCATTTAGTGCTTTCTTTGTTGGTGTTATCATGTGCGTTATTTGGCCTCCTATCCAGGAACAAATTGATGCATTATCCCTTTTTCTGCAGAACAGCAATGGCGCTGTGGCTGGTTTTATGTTCGGCTTTGTCGAGCGCCTTACGATTCCGTTTGGCATGAATCACGTATGGTGGCCGACTTTCTGGTTGCAAGCCGGTGAATATGTAACTCAGTCCGGTAAGATTGTACATGGCGATCAATTGATTTTCTTTGCCCAACTAGCGGATAATGTGCCCATTACTTCGGGGCGCTTTATGAACGGTCTGTTTCTCTTAAAAATGTTCTCCATGCCGGCGGTAGCGCTTGCGATGTATCATTGCGCCAAACCAGAAAATAAAGCTAAAGTTGCAGGGATATTGATGTCAGGTGCGATAACCTCCTTCGTTTGCGGTATTACTGAGCCGTTGGAATTTTGCTTCATCTTTACGGCGCCGCTTCTCTTTTTCGTCTATGCAATTGTTACCGGTATGGGCTTTGCCGTTATGAATATGATTGGTGTGCATTTGGGGCTGTCATTCTCAGGCGGTTTGCTGGACTATGTATTTTTCAATGTTCTGCCCAACCGTACGTCTTGGTGGTTGCTTTTGCCCGTCGGTGTAATCGCTTTTGCCGTTTACTATCTAATGTTTATCTTTGCAATTCGAAAATTTGACTATAAGACACCGGGCCGTGAGGATGTCGTTGAGGATGAACAGGAAAATGAGCTCGGTGATATTGAGCTCATCAATGGGATAATCAAGGCACTTGGCGGTGCAGAGAATATCAAACATGTTAATGCCTGCTATTCGCGGTTACGGGTAGATGTTAAGGATACGGCTTGTGTTAGAAAGGATGAGTTTCAACAGCATTTAAAAGCCTCGGGAGTAAGTATTCTTGGCCAGAACGTCCAGGTTATTTATGGTATGAAGGCTGTAGCGATAAAAGAAGGGGTGCTCGCGATGTTGCGCGGCCAGACTATTGTTGGCGATAAAATTTCTCGTGTTGAAGGGGATATCAATATCAGTACTGCCCCACGAAAACTGCAGGATATGGTTTCACCCTATGCCGGAAATATTATGCCGCTTGATCGAGTTCCCGATGAGGTTTTTAGTAAAAAAATGGTTGGTGACGGCTTTGCTATTGAGCTTACGGACAGCAGGGTCGATGCACCTGTCAATGCCACAGTTATCAGTATCTTTCCCACAAAGCATGCGATTTCTTTGCTTGATGAAAACCAGAATGAAATCTTACTCCATTTGGGACTGAATACAGTCAACCTTAGTGGAGAAGGGTTTGAAATTTTTGTAACGCCCGGTGAAAAGGTAATGGCAGGGCAATTGTTAGCTAAAGTAGATCTTGAAGTACTGCGTAAAAATAACCTTTCGGCAGTTTCACCGATTATTTTTACTAATATGGATGCGCAGAAACTGCAGGTCTGCAACGTAAAGCAAGGCAAGGTCCTGCGCGGGGATAAAAAGTTATTTGCGATTGAAGCTATATAGTCAAGACTTTATTCCAGGATGTATAGAGACATCGGATTATGAAAAGAGGAATAGGGCTATTCCTCTTTTTATATAAAACTTTACGAAATAAATTTCTTGTAAAAAATAAAGCGAAAAAAATTACAGAAGAGGTTAAGTCATGGGAATTCGAAAATATGAGAATATTGTTTTAGATGAATTGAATACGACGCTAAATCGAATTGATGAAAATGCGGTGGAAGAGGCTATTCGTATCTTGAAACAAGCGAATAAGGTTTTTGTTTTGGGATTAGGACGTACTGGTCTTATGGGAAAATCTTTTGCGATGCGTCTCATGCATATGGGTAAAGACGCCTATGTTGTTGGTGAAACAATCACACCGAATTTAGAAGATGGCGATGTGCTGATCGTAGGCTCGGGCTCAGGTGAAACCAAAGGGCTTGTGCAGATGGCGGAAAAAGCGAAATCCTATCAGGGCAGAGTAATTGCCCTGACAGCTACACCAAATTCGACTATTACAAGGATTGCCGATGTGAGCATCGTTATCCAAGCGCCGACTAAAAATAAAGATGAAAGTGATTTTGTATCGGTGCAGCCAATGGCATCTTTGTATGAGCAAAGTATTTTACTGCTCTGTGATTCCATGATTTTAGAACTTATGGACATGGCGGAAGAAAATAATGATGAGATGTTTAAGCGGCACTCAAATTTAGAATAAGAGAGGAAACACTGCATGGAACAGTTTGATTTAAAAGAAATAGCCAAGAAAATTAGAATTAATATTATTGAATCACTCGTTGAAGCAAAGTCAGGGCATCCAGGCGGTTCGCTATCCTTAGCGGACATCATGGCCGTACTGTATTTCAAAAAAATGAATATAAATCCAGCCAGCCCCAAGGATGTGAATCGGGACAGACTGGTGCTATCCAAAGGCCATGCCGCGCCGGTATTATATGCGGCCCTAGCTGAAAGGGGTTATTTTCCGAAAGAAAATCTAAAATTCTTACGCAAATTTGGCGCCATGCTGCAAGGCCATCCCGATATGAAATTAACACCGGGTGTAGATATCTCCACAGGCTCGTTAGGGCAAGGACTTTCAGCGGCCAATGGTATGGCACTGGCAGCTAAACTGGATAAAAAAGACTATAAAGTGTATGTAATTCTTGGTGATGGAGAATGTCAGGAAGGGCAGATTTGGGAAGCTGCCATGAGTGCGGCGCATTATAAATTGAATAATGTGATTGCATTTTTGGATCATAATGGTCTCCAGATTGACGGTACAAATGATGAAGTCATGAGCCTTGGTTCCGTGACTGATAAATTTAAGGCTTTTGGTTGGAATGTCATTATGATTGATGGACATAACCTTGCTGAAATTGAAGCGGCCATTGAAGCGGCCTGCCGGAGCCAGGAAAAGCCGACGATGATTGTGGCGAAAACCGTTAAGGGTAAAGGCGTGTCGTTTATGGAAAATCAAGCCGGTTGGCATGGCACTGCACCGAACGCGGAAGAAGGCGAAAAGGCCATAAAAGAATTGACAGGAGGAATGGGGCCATGAATAAGGCTACTAGAGATGCCTACGGCAGCGCGTTAAAAAAATTGAAGGATAATGAGCAGGTTGTTGTATTGGAAGCTGATTTAGGTCACGCCACACGGTCATTGAGCTTTAAAGAGGTTTGTCCGGAGCGGTTTTTCAATATGGGAATTGCTGAGGCAAATATGATTGGCACCGCAGCAGGTCTGGCGACTTGTGGTAAAATTCCCTTTGCAAGTACTTTTGCGATGTTCGTGACTGGCCGTGCCTATGATCAAGTGCGCAATTCGGTTGCCTATCCGAAGCTGAATGTCAAGATTGTGGGAACCCATGCGGGAATTTCGGTAGGGCCTGATGGCGGAACCCATCAATGTATCGAAGATATTTCGCTTATGCGGGGAATTCCGGGCATGACAGTCATCCAGCCAGCGGATGACGTGGAGGCAGAAGCGGCAATACTGGCCGCTGCCGGGCATGATGGGCCGGTTTATCTGCGGCTGGGACGAAGCCCGTCGCCAACCATCCACCCAGTGGATTATCAATTTAAAATTGGTAAGGGAGAAGTTTTGAAAGAGGGCAAAGACGTTACGATTATTGCAACTGGCCTTATGGTTGTGAAAGCTTTGGAAGCTGCTAAAATCTTAGAACAAGAAAATATTCATGCAACAGTTATTAACATGAGTACAATTAAGCCGTTAGATAGCGAACTCATTACTCAGGCTGCAGAAGATACTCAAAGAATAGTTACCGTTGAGGAACATAGCGTGATTGGAGGCTTGGGAAATGCTGTGAGCGAAGTTCTGGTAAAAAATCATTCAGTACGGGTTCAGGTGATTGGCGTGGAAGATTGTTTTGGTCAGTCCGGAACTGACAAGGAACTTTTTGAGAATTACGGCTTAACGGTTGAAAATATCGTAAAAAGTTGTAAAGCTTTTTGATGATTTTTTCCCCGCCACTACGTTGCTGAGTGGTGGGGAATTGTATATGCAGGCTGGTGAGTCCTATTTTGTGGTCAAGGCGTTAAGATAATTGTATAATATGTATAACAGCATTTGTACAAGTTTTTTACCGATGGTTTCTTCTTAGGAATAAGCTAGCTTAAGGGGGATTAAAATATTGGAAAACTACGCCACAATTATGGCGATCAATAATGCATATCCGGATTTATTTGAACAAGAGAGAAAAGTGGCTGAATATATTTTGAAGAATCCGGAAGCTGTTACTAATATGAGTGTTACCGAGCTGGCGGAAAAGAGTAATGTAAGTGATGCCACGATTATTCGTTTTTCTAAGAAGGTTGGTTTCAAGGGATTTTATCATTTTAAGATTTCTTTAGCTAAAGATATTATTGATCCGGAAACAAAAATTTCGACTCATATAGATGTTGAAAATATTAAAGCATCAATAGATAATATTTTTTCCTATAAAATTGAAGAAATTAAGAAAACAGCTGATGTTATAGATACGACTAGTGTGAAAAATTGTATCGATTTGATCGTTAACTGTGATTCCTTGTATTTTTTTGCGGCAGGTAATTCAAACCCGGTTGCGGTTTATGCCGCATATCAATTCTCGCAGGCAGGTATTAAGACGGTTGTCAATATAACGCCGGAAATGCAAATCAATGCGGCTTTTTCTATGGGAGAAAATGATGTAGCCTTTGGCATATCAAATTCCGGAAGCACCCGTATGATGCTGGATGTGTTTGAAATTACTCAGAAGCGAAAGATAAAGAGCATTTGCATTACAAGCTATGCAAAATCACCGCTGGCGCAATTAAGTGACTGTACTTTACATACGGTAATGACAGAAAAGATATTTTTCGAGGCCTTTAGCTCTTCGCGTATGATGCCCATGGTTGTCATCGATGCATTGTTACTCTTACTATCCAAGAATAAAACAATTGATGCCTATAAACATAACAGTAACTGTGAGCAATATTTAGCAAAGTATAAATATTGAATGTGTGCTTATCATTTATCAACTGACACGAGCCGATAAATGTGAGTACTCTCTGCTTATTAAAGTTTTAAGCAAATGTTGTGCGTCTTGTTTTGGCGTTCTAACGCCTGTAAATAGGATATTCTAAATATCAATCATATAGGCGGATTTAAAACTGTTGTAAGAAGTCGGATTTAACAATAACTGTCATAAATTTGTCATGCCTTTCCTCTAAAATCAAAATACGGAGAGTTTAACGAGGAAAGGTGTGCATATTCTATGAAAAACAAGAGAATGCTTTCAGCCTTGGTGGGGCTGTTTATGATGGGGATGACTACCAGTGCTTTTGCCTGGTCGCCTGAACTGGAGGGAAGCCCCGACGATTTTCATATGGGGAAAAATCAGGGATATTTTATTTGGCATGATAATGCGGGACTGCATCTGAGAACAACTACTAAAGGACAGAATCATGTTTACACTGGTGTCCTGCGAACTGATGGCCGGTTTGTTAATGTCCACGGTGTGCGTTTGGAAAGTGACGACAGATATAAAATTACATCTTTTGGGCATAAGCTGGAGTTTCGCTTTGAAACAATTGGTGCGTCTGATGGAGTTGATTTCAGGGTTGACGGTGGAGACAAAGTGGATTTTGACTTGTTTGTCGATGGACATAAAATTTCTCCGAAAAAGATTTATGGAGGAGAAAACAACTGGCATCCTCGTTCCAACAGTTTTAAAATTACTCGCTGAATGTGAAGGAAGCCCCGGCCTGAAAAGTGCCGGGGCTCCTTTGTGTACGATTAAACAGGAAGTTAGTGTAATCAGCAGAAAAATAAAATGTGTTTCTTGTTTGCCGTTTACAGATGATTTTATTCATTTCTTTTTAGTACTTCTTCCCGTAACATAGACCAGACTGTTTGAAAGATTTGATTGTACTCTGCGGTGGTTCGTATGGCAATGATGTCACGGGGACGGGGTAAGTCGACGGTGATGATTTCTTTTACAGTTCCCGGGTTGGCGGTCATGATTAAAATGCGGTCACTGAGGCAGATGGCTTCATCCAGGCTGTGTGTAATGAAAACTGTGGTTTTTTGGGTAGTTTCCCAGATGCGCAGTAGTTCCTCCTGAAGGATGATTCTGTTTTGTTCATCCAATGCGGCAAAGGGCTCATCCATGAGGAGGATTTCCGGATCATTGGCAAAAGCGCGGGCAACACTGACCCGCTGCTTCATTCCGCCGGATAATTGGCTGGGATACGAATTGGTAAATCTGGTTAAGCCAATCATCTCGATGTATCGCTTGGCAATCTGGTCTCTTTCTTTTTTAGGGATGCCGCGCATTCTTAGCCCATATCCCACGTTATCTAAGACCGTCATCCAAGGAAAGATGGACTGTTCCTGAAAGACCATGGAATTGACAGGCCGGTCTTTCTGTGTCGTTGCGATGGTAATACTGCCGGCCGATGCTTCGCTTAATCCGGCTAGAATACGCAATAATGTGGTTTTGCCGCAGCCACTGGGGCCTACAATGCAAAAAAATTCGTTTTCCTTAATTTCAACGGATATATCTTGTAATGCAGTGACTGTCCCGGATGGGGCAGGAAAGATTTTGCTGACATTTTTTAAAAGTATACGGTTATGGTTATTCATATGGCCGGCCTCCTGCAGACTAAGATTGTTTCCAAGGAAGTGCCAAGCGTTCAATCAGATCCAATAACAATGAAAATATATAGCCAAGAATAGAAAGTGTAATTAACGCCGCAAACATTTGCTCGATGTCAAACATATCGTAGGCCCGCCAGATCATCCAGCCGATACCTGCCTTAGCTGCAGACAGTTCGGCGGCCACGATTAAAATAAGAGCCATTCCCATTCCTAGTTTTAAACCGGCAAATATAGTAGGCAATGCTCCCGGTAAGGCTACTGTTAGGTAAAAGTCTTTCCGGCTGGCACCAAAATTCTTTGCTACATCTAAATAGATTTTGTCGATTGTGAGAACCCCCACCATCGTATTAATAACTACCAGATAAAAAACTCCGATGGCAATGGTGAAAACCTTGGAGGTTTCCCCTAAGCCGAAAATCAATAGGATTAACGGCATAAGTGCCAGTTTGGGAATAGGATAGGTAGCACTGATTAACGGCTCAAAAGTTGAACGGACAAATGGTGACAGCCCCATGCTGATACCGATCAGGATGCCCGGAAGTGATCCGGCAATAAACCCTAAAATAATACGCTGTACGCTGATCCAGGTATTATAGGGCAAGTCTCCGGAAACCAGTAGCGGAATGAAAGCTTGCAAAATGTGGCTTGGACTGGAGAACAATCTGGTATCAATCAGACCGGCTCGTGAACTGAGTTCCCATAATAACAGCAAAGTAAAAGGGGACAGTACAGATAACAATTTGAAAAAATTTTTTTTGTTATCCCACATGATGTAGTTTCCTCTCCAGAAAAGATTGATCGTGCCTTATCTTATTGATATTTTCCCAGAATATGTAGTGCGAAATCTACATATTGATTGTCAACGGCATCTTCAAACTGAATGTCGGACTTTAATAGATTGTGCTGCCTATACCAGGCAAGATCCATTTCTATTCCTTTGGTACGGACATAGCCATCAGGATTTAAGCCGGTAGGAAACATTTTGTCATATAGTTGAGGGTCTTTTACAACAGAATATCGGGAAAGGATGGATACAATCTCAGCTTTATTCAGATCTTTGAAAAAAGCGTCGTTGTAATCACGCAAGGCTTTGATATAGGCAGTCATAAAGCGATTGGCCACATCGGGGTTTTTCGTCAGGCTGGTACCGAAAACAAGCAAGGCTGTTTGCGCATCCGGATCATATTCGACAGGATCTTTCCAGGGATCAAGGATGCCTTTTTCTATGCCTTGTACAATAAATGGTTCAATGACCATCGCGGCGTCAATGCTCTTGTTGCTCAATGAAACCAGCATGTCGGGAAAGGAGCGAATGACTTGTAAATCAATGTCCTGCGTTGTCAAATTAGCTTTTTGCAATACCCGGGATAAGGCTATTTCATCCAGGGAGGCCGTACCTACAATTGCTATGCGCTTTCCCTTTAGGTCGCTGTAATCCTTGAGTGAATCAACCAGATCTTTGCGAATGACCAAACGGTAATAACCTTTGCCAGGTACATTAATCCCTTTATCGGCCACGATTTTAACCGGGATATCTCTAGACATTGCATTAAGTAAACCGGAAGCGCTTACTGTTGCTCCCACATCCAACTGGCCTGCGGCCAGTTGATTGATCATTTCCTGACCGGAATTAAATTGGATAGGTTCAATAGTAATACCAAGATCTTTATAGTATCCTTTAGCCATGCCGATTAAGATGCCGGCATCGGAGACTGCTTGTTTCATGCCGACTTTTACCGTTGTTTCTTGTGCCAGAGGATTGAGACCAGCAGCCCAGGCCGGTGCATTCTTTAGGTGGTTTGAGTTAGTTGCCGGCTGGGAACCGCAGGCGGTAATCAGCAGTATGGCTATGAGCAGTATTGCAAGCTTAGCCCACAAAACTTTTCTCATGACGTAGCCCTCCTTAAACGTTTTGAGTAATCTATAGTATTCTTAAATCGTTTATTTAGCTACAAGTTTGCAGGTTTTTTCTGCGAAATAACGAATACCAAAGTTGGAGGACGAAATGGAGAAAATAATTGAACAAATAAAAGAGTGGTCTTTTCTTAGTAAGTTGCCCCAGGAATTGGAAGGATTTGCATTACAACTTATTTCCCGGCAGGATGGGACGAAATATTTTATATTCGCTTATCAAAACGAAAGCCGTCACAGGAAATTGACGATTTTATATGATGCTGCTACGAAGGACTATTTAGGACGGGTTACCATCGGGTTGACGGAGTTTTGTGATACGACTTTTATTGTAACTAGTTTAGATGCTCTTGAAAAAATTCTATTGGAGAAACTGCGAATCACACTGCAGCGGATGGCCTGTTTTGATGTCGGTACGGTAGAAAGTATTGTCGTGCAAAAAAAAATATTAACCTGGCAATATGAACATATTCTGCCTAAACGGATTGCTGATTTTGAGTTGTTTATCGCACCTAATGAGCCTTTAAGAATAATCAACGGTTCATACATTATCATAGAATATAGTCATTTTGCCACAGAAAGTAATCTTGTTATATACTATAATATTTACAGAGATGAATTTTTTGGGGAAATGCGCATCAGCCGTACGCCTCAGATGACAGCTGATTTTGATGCAAGTTCATTGCAGGAACTGGAAGAGAAGTTGGGGAAACGGTTAGTTGCCACGTTGGAAGCTATGCAACGTCAAATAAGTTAAAGGCCAGAGCTGTAATTTTCTTACTTCGGATGAATACATCTAGATAAGGCGGGGTTTAATATGGCAAGGATATTAGTTTGTGATGATTCGGCTTTTATGCGCATGATGTTAAAACGGCAATTAACGGAAGACGGGCACGAAATTGTCGGGGAAGCTGGTGACGGAAAGCAAGCAATTGAAATGTATTTTAAAGTTAGACCGGATATAACGACCATGGACATAACCATGCCAGGGTTGGATGGCATACAGGCTGTCAAGCATATACACGAGGAAGACCCGCTGGCTAAAATTATTATGGTAACAGCATTGGGACAGCGAGCGATTATCACTGATGCGCTGAAAGCCGGGGCATCGGACTTTATCATAAAACCATTTGAACCGGAACAGGTAAGAGTAACAATAAATAAGATATTAGCTGAACTAAAAAAATAATACCAATAATCATGTTGACATAGTATAGAGTAAATGATAAAATATCATTCGTGGCAATAAGTTAGTATATGACAGGCTGTTGTGAAAAAAATAAGCATTGACATCATATTAGTGTTGTTGTATACTAGATTATGCGGTTTGAAGTACGGCCCGGTGGTGTAGTGGTTAACATGCCGCCCTGTCACGGCGGAGATCGAGGGTTCAAGTCCCTTCCGGGTCGCCATTTGCTCAACGCCTCGGTAGCTCAGTCGGTAGAGCAGAGGACTGAAAATCCTCGTGTCGACAGTTCGATTCTGTCCTGAGGCACCATATTATGCGGAAGTAGCTCAGTGGTAGAGCATCGCCTTGCCAAGGCGAGGGTCGCGAGTTCGAATCTCGTTTTCCGCTCCATTTATTCGGCGGCATAGCCAAGTGGTAAGGCAGAGGTCTGCAAAACCTTTACTCCCCAGTTCAAATCTGGGTGCCGCCTCCAATTATTATTTTTGTATAGGAAATGTATATTTAATTATCTTGGATTATTCTGCGAGTGTGGCGGAATCGGCAGACGCAACGGACTTAAAATCCGTCGGGACTTAACTCCCGTACCAGTTCAAGTCTGGTCACTCGCACCAAAGCTAACAAACTGTTCTATTGAAAATAGAACAGTTTTTTTATTTTCTAATCATTTTTTATAAAAATATGAATTTTTTGTTGAGATATTTAGTTTAATAGAAGGATTTGGTAAATAATTATGGAAATATTTTATGAAATATTTAATTGATAAAAACCTTTCTATATTTTTTTACCTTTACATGTTTGCTCACACCATAAAGATATTCCTGGGATCATATTTAATGAAATGACGGAGGGATATTATGAAGATGGAAAAGCTGTTGCAAATTATTGAAAGGTTAAGAAAACGGTTAAATACGAAAGGAAAAGACAGGCAGTTGACAGACGAGGATGTTATTCTGCTTAGTACCAAGTTAGACAGATTCCTGAATAAACTGATTAACCTGGAACAGAACAAACAAAAAGGAACATTGTTGTATAGAAATGCTGGTATGTTGAGTGATAAAGCTGAATCGTGATTTAACTATTGCTGGGAGGAAAACATATTGTATTGGAATCAGCCAATTGAGACGATGGAAGTGGAAAGACTTAGAGAATTACAGGCCCAAAGATTACGGGAATTGGTTGCAGCTCTTTATCACAAATCGGCTTTTTATCGTTCCAGAATGCAGGAACGTGGTTTGCTGCCGGAAGATATCTCTACTTTAGCAGATATTGCTAAACTGCCGTTTATAACCAAACAGGATATGCGGGATAATTATCCCTATGGACTGTTTGCCGCTCCATTGAGTGAAATTGTACGGGTTCATGCCTCCAGTGGTACTACCGGCAGGCCGACGGTGGTGGGATATACCAAGAAGGATATTGGCATTTGGTCGGAAGTAATGGCGAGATCTTTGGCTGCGGCCGGTGTTACTAAACAGTCTTTTATACAGATTGCTTACGGCTACGGCCTGTTTACAGGAGGATTGGGGATGCACTATGGTGCAGAGCTATTAGGTGCCTCGGTCATTCCTGCTTCCAGCGGTAATACGGCAAGACAAATTTTGTTGATGAAAGACTTTGGTACTACAGCCATAGCCTGTACACCCTCCTATGCTTTATATATTGCTGAAACCATGCGGGAAATGGGAATTCATCCAGAGGATACGGCATTAAAGGTAGGTATTTTTGGTGCTGAGCCGTGGTCTGAGCATATGCGTCATGAAATTGAAGAGCAATTGGGTATTAAAGCAATCGATATTTATGGTTTAAGTGAAATTATTGGTCCTGGTGTAGCCTGTGAGTGCCAGGTGCAGAACGGCTTGCATATTAATGAAGACCATTTCTATCCTGAAATCATTAATCCCTTAACTGAAGAAGTTATGGCTGAAGGTGAAAAAGGGGAACTTGTCATCACGACGTTAACCAAAGAAGGGATGCCTATGCTCCGTTATCGCACCAGGGATTTAACCATCCTGCGGCGTGATATCTGTGAATGCGGACGGACTTTGGTGCGGATGGGTAAAGTGCTGGGCAGAAGTGATGATATGCTGATCATTCGTGGCGTAAATGTATTCCCTTCCCAGGTAGAAAGTGTGTTGCTCAGTCTGGGGCAGACTTCCCCTCATTATCAGCTTATTGTGGAACGCAAGGATAACCTGGATCATTTAACCGTGCTGGTAGAGGTTACCGACAGTATGTTCTCGGATGAAGTACGCCAACTGGAAACGTTGGAGCATAAAATTAAAAGTGAACTGTCCCATGTGTTGAATGTATCCGCTCAAGTGAGACTGGTGGCAGCTAAGACCATTGAACGGAGTGAGGGAAAGGCCAAACGGGTAATTGATAAACGGAAAATATAGCATAAGGAGGGGTGTTATGATTATCCAACAAGTATCTGTGTTTTTAGAGAACCAACCAGGGACGCTGATTGGTGTTTTGACTGTATTGAAAGAAAATGGCGTAAACATCCGGGCCTTATCTTTGGCTGACACAGCGGATTTTGGTATTTTGCGGTTAATTGTCGATGATCCGCAGGCTTTGACGGAGATTTTACGGAAGGCTGGGTTGACTGCCAAGCTTACTGCTGTTTTGGCGGTAACAGTAAAAGACCGTCCCGGTGATTTAGCCGAACAAATAGAAAAATTGGCCGAGGCCTCCATTAATATCGAATATATGTACGCCTTTGCTGCAGTTAATGACAAAGATGCGCATGTGGCATTAAAAGTGGATGATGTTGTCAAGGCCGAACAGATACTGGGATAGCTCCCGAAGAAATCTCGCCGATGACCCTGCGCAAGCTTGCTGCAGGGTTTATTTATATTTATAAATAGCAAGGTCTTTTCTGGCAGAATGATAGTAAAAATGTTATAATAGCACTTACGAGATAAAGGCAGTGCCTTTATCTGTATGCGGTATGAGTATTTTTTAAGGAGATTCTTACGACATAATGAAAAATGTGTATGACCAAGTGAGTCTTTTTTATAATAGTGAGCCAATGGACCTAGTTTCCATAAAACGGGAATGGGTGGAAAGCTTTTTGCGTTATAAAGCCTGGCAGGGTGCTGCTGACAGTGAGTTGCGTAAGCTCTGGCAATCTATACAGCTTTTTATCATTTATTTGCAATACGCCGATAATGAAGATCTGGATGAACTGACAGAACAAGATTATGTCCTGTTGATCGAATGGCTATCTACCCATGTCAAGGGGTTCAAAATGTCACTTAAAAATGCACGGGACTTTTTTGCCGTGTTAATTGAATTTCAGCAGCATCTGGTAAGTAGAAGAATTATGAGTGATTGCACTGAGGTCGAACGAGCTGCCAGCAATATAGCCGGCGGGAAAAAACTGAAGCTTACCAAGCTGCTGCCGAGTAGGGATTTAGCTCTATTAAGCGATGATTTAAACACTGTGTTTACGGATCCCGCGGTGCAAAACCAGGAAATGGCAAAGGTCATCGGGGAAACTGTAGAACATTTAATGATAAAATTGGGGACATATTATCAGCAAGATGATTTTAATGAGGATTTTGACCGTGCCTTGTATTTATATACCGGTCCGTTAGAGAACATTCCTGATGATGGGAAGGAAGAATTCTGGCTGGGATTTTGGGATTATTTTTTATTTGATTATCATTTGTTAGCAAATGATAATACGCCGCTTGCCCATTTTTATCAAACTTTTTCCGAACGCTTATCCAATGAGGAACGACAGATTCTGAATGACTTACAGAGTGCCCAGTTTACAGTGTTTTATGTTGAGCGCATATTGAACCAGGACTGGGTGGAATGTGTCAACCTGTTTACCAATGAGCGATTTGAGCTACCCTTTCTTTTCGATTATAATTCACTGAAGAAGTTGCTATTTTACGGACACATATTCTCGCAGGGTATGATTGTAATCAATTATGTTACCAGTATAGAAGTGAGTAAAAATCTGCGGCGTCGTATACGGGAGGAAGTACTGCGGCAGAAAAGGGTTTTTGAGATACAAAAACCTGGCGTGGACTTAATAAGTTTTTTTAAACGCCATGCCCTGGTGGTACGCCATACTATTGATATTCTTGTAACACTGGCCAAGGTAAATGTTATATCTAATTCACAAATCGAAAGAATTTTTCCCAAGGCGGTTTTGAGTCGTGAGCCACATGCAGGTGTAATACAACGACTAAAGCGCATATATGCCAGTTATGGTTTTTCTAAACATGATGCAGAACTGATACAAGCCATGTGGCATGATCTTTGTCAATTGACCGATATTATTGTGCGAAAGCCGGAGGTTTGGGTGGCCGTATTATTATATAGTTATGCTCAGATCAATTACTTGAACAACGTCACCGTGGAAAGCCTGGCGGCGGATATGCATATTTCAGAAGCGAGTATCTATAAAAACAAAAACAAATTAAGCCGAATTCTGGAACTAAAACCCTTTGATCCACGCTATTTAGGTGAAGAAGGTTTTGTAGTTTCGTTATTCATGCCGTAATATTAGGGAGGGAGAGCGAAATGGAGTGTAATAAATGCGGACGTCAATTGTCGGAAACTGAGACGGATTGTCCTTATTGCAAGGCAGAATCCCAGCCGGTTCATATTCTAACTCCTGAGGAACGGCAGGACTTTAAAGGAGTAACTATTGAACAGGATTCGGATAACCGGTATAGTGATACCCAGTATGAACGGTCGCAGTATTCAGCTAATGAGCGGATTTTTATGCGGCAGGTCAAATTCAATAGTTTAAGCGGAGGTTGGTTTAGCAAACTTGTGTGGGGGTTGATTCTGGCCGGCATCGTGATGTTTGCCTTTTCTTCCCTGTTCGTTGTAGCCCTTGTTGGAGCAATAGCATGGCTGATTATTCACATCTTCCGTTAGTGTAAATAAAAACCACGATAAGGTGTTTTCCCTATCGTGGTTTTGTTTTTTTGTGTGAGCGTGTGCGTTCGTAAGCCGGCACAAGTTCTTATTGCAGTAGTTCTTGCTTCATGGCAAGGTATTTAGCCGTGTAGTAGGGCCCGTTCTGCGCTTCGCGGTGATCGAAGCCATAAGCTCTGCGGCTAACCGCTAGGACAGGCGGTGCCTGAATCCGTTTTGCTACAGCCATACCCGTATAAAGTTTCCACCAGCGCTCCAAATCGTTGATAAAATCTGCGGGGGTAGCGAAGATTTTTTTTGTTACTTGTGGTTCGCAGCCAATCCTTTCTTCTAAGATTCCCTCCTTATACCAGGTTAGTATGTCTTCCGGTGTGGCCCTGTGCCAATGCTCCATGAAGGATTTAAAGAGATAATCGTGATAAGGATAAATGATCGGATCACCTTTTCCTTCATCAACGGCTTGTTCAAAGGATAATTCGGCACTGGGAACGATATCAATCGAGCGTTGCGGTATGACAGCGCGGCCGAAAACCTGCTCGTTTAAATAAACAGCCAAAGCATAAACCTGATGTTTCCAAAGATCAGACAAGGCGGCCAGGAAACCGGATTGATCACCGTAGAGCGTAGAGTAGCCGACAGTCGTTTCTGTTTTGTTGGCGTTACAGGTAAAGCCACCGCCAAAGGCAGCGGCGATACCTGCCAGTATGCGGGAAGAGCGATCGCGAGCCTGAATATTTTCCGTGACGAAGGGAGATACGGAAAGTTTGGTTTCGCTTGAATCGGCTAGATTGATAATAGGAGTTTCTGAGATCTGCTTAATCGTATAGTCGACGGTCTCCTGAATAGGCATAACCGTGTATAAACAACCCAGGTTACGTGCCAGCTCGGCGGCTAGGCCCTTGGTGGTCTCCGAGTTGAACTGGCTGGGCATGTTTACCAGCAGAACATTCTGTGGACCGAGAATGTCTGCGTAAAGGGCGGCGCTTACTGCCGAATCAATGCCGCCGGATATACCGATAACTACTCTTCTGATGCCGATGGCTGCCGTGAATTTTTCAATTCCATAACGCAGGGCTGTATAAATACTTTTCATGTCGTGATCATTTGGTGTAGTGATTGGCGGTAACTCTAAGCCCTTGGTTTGCAAGTCAAGCGTGATTGTTTGGGTCAGCGCGATAAACGGAGGACAATAGGCCACAACATCACCCTGGCCATTATACACTGTACTGAACCCGTCAAAAGTATAGAGGGTTTTACCGTTGTTTTGCAGTCCTACATTGTTTACATAAATTAGAGGGACGCCAGCATAGCGAGCCTGTTCTGAAAAAACGCGGTTACGTTTGTTATTTTTATTGAGGGTATAAGGTGAACTGGATATGTTGATGATTATGTTCAAAGGGCCATTTTGCTGCAAAAGCTTGATGGGACTTATGGAATAATCGTCGCTCCAACCGTCTTCGCAAAGAATGCAGCCCAGTTTACAGGACTTTCCGTCAATTTGGACCGTTACGGGTTGCAATAAATCTTCCAGTTTTTCCTGACGTTCCATGGCTAATTTGCGTAAACTAAAGAAATGTCTGGTGTCGTCAAATTCCCGGTAGTTAGGCAGCAGCGTTTTAATCCGGAACGGATAGGGGAAGTTATCCGCTCCCTGCAATTGACCGTTCTGTGCAACAAAAACAGCATTATATTTTCTAACGCGGCCGTCATCGCCGCATTTTTTCCAGTCAACGGCTACATTGCCAAAGACAATGATGATATGATTGGAAGCCTCGATAATTTTGTTGCCATAATACTCACAGTCTCTTAAAAATGCCGGTTGTTCCCAGGTGTCTCCCAGTAAATAACCGGGAATGGCCATTTCGGGGAATATAACCATATGGCAATTGTGTTGGCGGGCTTCCTGAATGATGGACAGCATGGTCTGAAAGTTATCGCTGGGACGGCCAGGGATAACTTCCATTTGTCCTAGAGCTATTTTTAACAAATGTATACACCTCTTATGGTAGTTTGTGTTGTCGCCATGATTTGAGAAACAGGCGAGTATTATAGTCAGTAGAATCGACAATAACATCAATACTTCTCTGTAGAAGGAAGATGTCCTTCCAGGATATAAAAGAATATAACAGATTGAATTGTCGATCAACTAGGGTGTGCCTTCAAAATTAGCGAGATGTTCACTGGCGAGTGATTTTCGTGGCAGGCTAGGCAAATTTTCGCAGGAATAATGGTTTTTATTTCAGAGAAAATTTAACGAAATATGCTGCGAAAAGCGCCGCCTGTGGCCGTTTTGATAATTTGAAGACACGCCCTAAGATCAAAAGAATTCATAGATCCGTTTATAGGTTAACCAGTAAAGAAGTAATTTTTATTCCATTTTAACCTAAATTATTTTTTTGCATACTCTGCATCGATAAGATTTACCGTTCCCTATAGCTTTTCTAAGTCGGTACAGATTTGTTTTCTGTTCTTGTAATGCACAAATTTGGTCGAATTTCCAATTTGATGGACAAGGCATAGCGGTTGTTTTGTCGAGGAAATACTGCATGTATGGTTTTATCAGGTTCCTCGGATTATCATGGAAAAGCAATGAATATATCCATCGCACCACGTTTTTTTAGGTCAGCGCAGATGGATGCGTAAAATCAAGTAGATAACCAATTTTTCAAGAATTCACTCCTTGACAGTATGTCTGGCCGATGCTAGAATAAACGTAAATAAATCTGAAACCGTTGATGCGGAAATCAAGACAATTGTGCACGCACAGAGAGTCCGGGAAGCTGAGAGCCGGATCGAATGCAGATTGTTAAATGGACCGCGGAGGGCGCAGTCAAAGGCCTTGGCCGAGTATTCTGCGACGTAAGGCATACGTCAGTTGCCGGGAATATGTTGGTATTCCGCAAAGCGCACAGGATTTTTCTTGTGAATCAAGGTGGCACCGCGGGTGGTCTAAGACTTAGACGTTTAAACCCGTCCTTGACATAGGTATTTTTATATCTATGTCAAGGACGGGTTATTTGTATTTTCAGAGGAGGTATTTACATGTTTCCCACACTAAAGCAGGCCAAGGAGCTTGCGGCGCAAGGGTATGCACGTATTCCGATCAGTCGGGAGATGTATGCCGATCGTTTTACGCCGATTGAGGTTATGCGTACGCTCAAACACGTTAGCAGTCATTGCTACATGCTGGAAAGCGCGGAGGATGCCCGACAGTGGGGAAGGTATACCTTTCTCGGGTTTGACCCGACCGCCGAATTGAGTTGCAAAGGGAAGCGCCTCTGTATTCGTGCAGGTACAACCGTTACTGAGCAGGTTTCACATCCGGGCGATGCCATTCGCCGCATCTTAGATGAAAATCGCAGTCCTAAGATCGAGGGCCTGCCGCCGTTTACCGGTGGACTGGTCGGTTACTTTTCCTATTCGTACATCGGCTATGCCGAGCCCAGTCTGAAGCTTGTACACGAGGACGGTCAATTTCAGGAGGTTGATCTGATGCTGTTTGACAAGGTGATCGCCTTTGATCATCTGCGGCAGAAGATTATTCTCATTGTCGGTGCGCGGTCTGCTGAATTAGAAACCAGCTATCATAAGGCAGTATATGAGCTTGATCAGCTTGTCGACTTGATTCGTAAAGGCTCAAAATGCGAGCCGCAGCCACCCAGGCTAAAGACTCCGCTCACACCCAGATTCAACCGCGAGCAGTATGGCGGCATGGTAGAGAAGGCGCAGCATTATATTCGCGAGGGCGATATCTTTCAGGCGGTGCTATCCAACCCGCTAACGGCAGAAATGGACGGCAGCCTGTTCGATGTATACCGTGTGCTACGCACAAGCAATCCCTCACCCTATATGTTCTACTTTTTCAGCAATGACATTGAAATTGCCGGCGCATCGCCCGAAACACTGGTAAAGCTAAAGGATGGCAAGCTGTTTACCTTCCCTCTGGCCGGTACCAGACCGCGCGGTAAAACAGATGCCGAGGATAAAGCGCTGGAAGCTGAACTGCTGCATGATGAAAAGGAGCTGGCCGAACACAATATGCTGGTAGATCTTGGCCGAAACGATATTGGCCGCATCAGCAGGATCGGTACAGTCAAGGTGGAGAAATACCTTGCGGTTGAGCGCTTCTCTCACGTCATGCATATCGGGTCAACCGTAACGGGTACAATTCGTGAAGATAAGGACGCGGTGGATGCGATCGATTCTATCCTGCCGGCGGGCACGTTGTCGGGTGCACCCAAAATTCGCGCCTGTGAGATCATCCATGAGTTGGAAGACTGTGAACGGGGTATTTACGGCGGTGCGATTGGGTATCTGGATTTTACTGGTAACCTTGATACCTGCATTGCTATCCGGCTGGCGTATAAAAAGGACGGCAAGGTCTGCGTGCGCTCGGGGGCGGGCATCGTGGCTGACAGTGTGCCGGACAGCGAATATCAGGAGTGCTTAAACAAGGCGAGCGCCGTTGTCCGCGCCATCGAAATCGCACAGGAGGGCATTGACGCATGATACTGCTTATCGATAACTATGACAGTTTTTCGTATAACCTATATCAGCTTATCGGTGTGGTAAATCCGGATATCCAGGTAATCCGCAACGACGAAAAGACGATTGCCCAGATCGAAGCGATGAGGCCGGAAGCCATCTTTTTGTCACCTGGGCCGGGCAAGCCCAGCGATGCGGGTGTCTGTGTGGAGGCTGTACGATATTTCGCGGATAAGATACCGATTTTTGGTGTGTGTCTTGGCCATCAGGCCATCTGTGAAGCATTCGGAGCAACGGTTTCGTATGCGTCCCGCCTGATGCACGGCAAGACCTCGGAAGCGGTACTCAATACAGAATCGCGTCTGTTTCGCGGCATGGGTGAATCACTTCAGGTTGCCCGGTATCATTCGCTGGCAGCCGTGCGTGGTTCGCTGCCGGATACGCTGATCGTGGTCGCAGAGACAGCAGAGGGCGAAATCATGGCAGTAGAACATACGAAATATGCTGTCTACGGCGTACAGTTTCACCCGGAATCGGTAATGACACCGGATGGTTTATCCATTATTCGCAATTTCTTGGAGGAAAATGACCATGATTAAAGAAGCCATTCTCATGTTGAGCAAAAAACAGAATTTGAGCTATGGAGAGGCCAATCAAGTCATGCACGAAATTATGTCCGGCGAGGCAACCCCGGTGCAGATGTCAGCCTACTTGGCTGCGCTGTCCATGAAGGGGGAAACCATTGACGAGATTACCGGCTCGGCGGCGGGTATGCGAGCTCATTGTATTAAGCTGCTGCACGATATGGATGTGCTGGAAATTGTGGGCACCGGCGGCGACGGCTCCCATTCCTTTAATATTTCTACCACATCCTCATTGGTCATTTCGGCCGCCGGTGTACCGGTGGCTAAGCACGGTAACCGTGCGGCATCTTCCAAGTGCGGCTCGGCCGATGTTCTGGAGGCGTTGGGTGTTAATATTACCATTTCCCCGGAGCGGAGCGCAGCGATGCTCAAAAAAATTGGAATTTGCTTTTTGTTTGCGCAAAACTATCACATTGCGATGAAGTATGTGGCGCCGATTCGCCGTGAATTGGGCATTCGTACAGTGTTTAACATTTTAGGGCCGCTTTCCAATCCGGCGGGGGCCAACCTGGAGTTGATGGGTGTATACGATGCGGAACTGGTTGAGCCGCTGGCTCGGGTTATGTACAATTTGGGCGTGCGGCGCGGTATGGTCGTATATGGCGAAGATTGTTTGGACGAAATTTCCATGAGTGCGCCCACCAGGGTTTGTGAAATTGCCCAGGGCGGTGAGTTTCATTGCTACACCATTACACCTGAGCAGTTTGGCTATATCCGCTGTGCAAAAGAGGAACTGACCGGCGGTACGCCCGAAGAAAACGCAGGCTTCACCCGGGCCATTTTATCCGGTGAGGAAAGGGGGGCGAAGCGACAGGCTGTTTGTCTGAATGCAGGCGCGGCGCTATATCTGTTTAATAAGTCAGAAACAATAGCTGACGGTGTGCGTTTGTCCGAAGAACTGATCGACAGTGGTGCGGCAGCGCAGCAACTGCAGCGATTTGTAGAGGAAAGCAATGCATAAAGGATGAGATTATGAACATTTTAGAAAAAATCGCCCATAAAACGCGTGAGCGCATTAGGGCACAAAAGTCGCAGGTATCGCTTGCAGCCCTCTGTGCACAGGCGGAGGCTATGGAACCGGGGCGTAGCTTCCCTTTCGAGCGGGCGTTGCGGCAGGAGGGGCTTTCATTCATTTGTGAAATAAAAAAGGCAAGCCCGTCCAAAGGCATTATTGCCGAGGATTTTCCCTATCTGAACATTGCCCGCGAGTATGAGGCAGCAGGAGCGGCTGCCATTTCCTGCCTGACCGAACCTTATTGGTTTCAGGGCAGTGATGTTTATCTCAAGGAGATTGTTCAGGCCGTATCCATCCCCGTGCTGCGCAAGGACTTTACCATTGATCGGTATATGATTTATGAGGCCAAGATACTTGGCGCGGCTGCTATTTTGCTGATTTGCTCCATCCTAAGCGATGCAGAGCTTATCGGATATCATGCGTTGGCTGAGTCTCTGGGGCTTAGCGTGCTTGTCGAAGCCCATGATGCAGAGGAGGTACGCCGTGCCGTTGCCGCAGGTGCGAGAATTATCGGTGTTAACAACCGCGATCTAAAGACCTTTGTCGTAGATGTGGAGAATAGTATCCGTCTGCGCTCAATTGCCCCGGCGGACTGCGTATTTGTGTCCGAAAGCGGCATACGGACGGCTAAAGACATTGCCAGGCTCTATCAGAACGGTACGGATGCGGTGCTGATTGGTGAAACGCTTATGCGATCACCGGACAAAAAGGCGGCGCTGCATACTCTGCGAGGTGCGTGAGTCATGCAGGTCAAAATATGCGGTCTGAGCCGCACCGAGGATATTGAAGCAGTCAACACAGCGCGGCCGGATTACTGCGGCTTTGTCATCCATGTACCGAAAAGCCGGCGCAATGTTGATGTAGTTACACTGCGTACCTTGCGTAGGTCGCTTGCTCCGGATATCACACCGGTAGGCGTATTTGTCGATGAGCCGGTCGAACAAGTCGCAACGCTGCTTAATGAAGGTGCGCTTGCTGTGGCACAGTTGCACGGGCATGAGGATGAGAACTATCTTGCTGTGCTGCGTCGTCTGACGTGTAAAAGTATCTGGCAGGCATTTCAAATCCGTTCAGAGGATGACGTGCACCGCGCTATGAAGAGCTCAGCCGATTTTATCCTGCTGGACGCAGGCGGCGGCAGTGGCGTGGTGTTCGACTGGACACTGCTTGCGGGAGTGACGCGCCCTTTTGCCCTCGCCGGCGGCCTCCATGCGGAAAATATCCCGGAAGCCATGCTTTCAAAGGCCTGCCTTCTTGATGTGTCAAGCGGTGTGGAGACCAATGGCAAAAAGGACCGGCAGAAGATATATCAGATTGTACAAATGATTAAAGGAGAAAGAATATGTCCAAAGGAAAATTTGGCGTTCACGGCGGGCAGTATATGCCCGAAACCTTGATGAATGCTGTTATTGAGCTGGAAAAGGCTTATGAGCACTATAAAAATGATCCGGCGTTTTGCGCCGAACTCAATGATCTCTTGAATAACTATGCGGGTCGTCCGTCCGAACTGTATTACGCTGCCCGTATGACCGAAAATCTCGGCGGCGCGAAAATTTACCTCAAGCGCGAGGATATGAACCATACCGGTTCGCACAAGATTAACAACGTGCTTGGTCAGGTGCTGCTTGCCAAGAAGATGGGAAAAACACGTGTCATAGCCGAGACTGGAGCGGGTCAGCATGGCGTGGCTGCGGCGACTGCTGCCGCGCTTATGGGGCTTGAATGCGAGGTCTTTATGGGCAAGGAGGATACTGAACGGCAGGCGCTCAATGTGTATCGTATGCGCCTGTTGGGCGCAAAGGTACATGCCGTTGAGAGCGGCACAGGTACGCTTAAAGATGCCGTATCCGAGACCATGCGCGAGTGGACGAACCGTATTGAGGATACCCATTACGTTCTTGGTTCGGTTATGGGTCCCCATCCATTTCCTACTATTGTACGTGATTTTCAGGCGGTGATCTCCAAGGAGATCAAAGAGCAGATCCTGGCAAAGGAAGGCCGTCTGCCGGACGCGATATTGGCCTGTGTAGGAGGCGGTTCGAACGCCATTGGCACGTTTTACAACTTTATTGGGGATGCTGGTGTGCGCCTGATCGGTTGTGAGGCGGCGGGCCGCGGGGTGGATACCTTTGAGACTGCCGCAACCATTACCACCGGCAAGCTGGGTATATTCCATGGCATGAAGTCTTACTTCTGTCAGGATGAGTACGGTCAGATCGCTCCTGTGTATTCGATTTCCGCCGGGCTTGACTACCCGGGCGTTGGGCCGGAGCATGCACATCTGTACGACATTGGCCGCGCCGAGTATGTACCCGTCACTGATGATGAGGCTGTGTACGCCTTCGAGTATTTGTCCCGCCTGGAGGGCATCATTCCGGCAATTGAATCCGCCCACGCCGTATCGTATGCCATGAAACTTGCGCCAACCATGCGCAAAGATCAGCTTATTGTTATCACTATTTCCGGTCGCGGTGACAAGGATTGTGCCGCGATTGCACGCTATCGAGGGGAGGACATCCATGAGTAAGATTCAAAAAGCTTTTGTGAATGGCAAAGCGTTTATCGCCTTTCTGACCTGTGGCGATCCATCACTGGATGTGACTGAGCAGCTTGTTTATGCTATGGTGGAAGCCGGGGCGGATTTGATTGAACTGGGTATTCCATTCTCCGACCCGACAGCAGAGGGGCCGGTCATTCAGGCGGCCAATATGCGTGCCCTTGCCGCAGGGACGACGACTGACCGCATCTTTGAGCTTGTGCGCCGCATTCGTGAAAAAACGGACATCCCACTGGTATTCATGACGTATGCGAATGTTGTTTTTTCCTACGGTGCAGAGCGCTTCATCAAAACCGCCGCTGCTATAGGCATGGATGGCCTGATTTTGCCGGATCTGCCGTTTGAGGAAAAAGAAGAGTTTGACCCGCTGTGCAAACAGCACGGTATTGATCTGATTTCACTCATCGCCCCAACCTCGCACGATCGTGTGGCCATGATAGCGCGCGAAGCCAGCGGTTTTGTTTACTGTGTATCTTCGCTGGGTGTAACCGGTGTGCGCAGCCAAATAAACACTGATATCGGCAGCATGATCGAACTTGTCAAGGCCCAAACCAACGTACCCTGCGCGGTCGGCTTTGGTATCTCCACACCTGAACAGGCGGCTGACATGGCAAGGGTTGCGGATGGAGTGATTGTCGGTTCGGCGATTATGAAAATCATCGCACAATATGGCGAGGGCAGCGTCCCCTACGTAGCCGATTATGTACGCAGCATGAAGGCGGCTATTCGGCCAGTGCAGGACAGGACAACATCATCGAAAGCAATGTTGTAGCTGTTTTCTTTATAAGCCGTTAGGGAACCACTGATTTATTCACACCGCTCATCCTGGCGGATCTTTTTCCGGTTGGCTACGTCAGCAAAACCTTGAAATAGGAACCGCTATTCCTGAGCTTTTGCTTCCTTGCCAGCCGAAAAAATTTCTCGCCAGGCCGGCAGGCTCATTAAATCAGCGGTTCCCTAAAAATGGGTTGCGGCAAGGCGTCTACTGTGGTATGATGAAAAAAAGTTATATCGTAAAAACGAAGAAGAGGAAAAGTAGGTGTTGGTCCTTGTTTGCAGAGAACCGGGGAAGGTGAAAGCCCGGTACAAGGTCAATATACGAAGTTCACCTCGGAGTTGCAGGCTGAATTTTTGACTTATTTGATAGTAGGCTGTGCCGGAATCCTGACCGTTAGACAGGGAGAGTATTGTTTGATACTCTATGGAGTGATTCGTTTATACGAATAACAAAGGTGGTAACGCGAGACCTCTCGTCCTTATGGGATGGGAGGTTTTTTTGTATGATGATAAAAGGAACGACTAAAGTTTTTGCTGGCGTTCCAAGGGGAGGAATAGCTTTGCCTAATGTAAACAGGGAGCCCTTTGCCGCTATTCAGGTCGGGTATTTGGGGCCGAGCGGCACCTATAGTGAAGAGACTGCTCTACGGCTTTGTGAAAAGACAGCCTGTGAGTTAAAACCCTATACTACGATTGATTCTGTTATCAGAGCGGTGGCGACAGGGGAAATAACCGAGGGAATTGTACCGATTGAGAATTCCATAGAAGGTTCTGTAAATATCACACTGGATGTGCTGGCCCATGATGTTGAACTAGTGATTGTCAGTGAGTTTGTCTTGCCTATCCGCCATGCTTTGCTGACAAAAGGTGGGGAAAAGAAAATAGACTGTATTATCTCGCATCCGCAGCCGTTGGCACAATGTAGAAACTATATTGCCCGACATTACCCGCAGGCTAGGCTGGAGGCTGTGGAGAGCACAGCCAAAGCGGCACAGTTGGTCGCTGAGGGAGCGCCCGGTCTGGCGGCTATCGGTAGTCTGCGCGCCGCTGAAATTCATAGTTTGACGATGATTGATAATGATATCCAGGACTGTAATAATAACTGTACACGTTTTATCCTTTTAAGACAGAAGAAGTCTCAGATAAGTGAGGAGCCAGTTCAATATAAAACTTCCATTGTTTGCAAAATGAATGGCGAACGTCCCGGAAGCCTGTGCGAGCTGTTGCTTGAATTTTCCCGGCGGGATGTGAATCTTAGCAAAATTGAATCTCGCCCGGCCCGCACCAGCCTGGGTGAGTATATTTTCTTTTTCGATATAGAGGGGGGCCTTCATGAGGCCCATGTGCGACAGGCCATTCAGGCTGTTAAAGAAAGAAGCCTGTGGCTGAAAAATCTTGGCTCTTATCCTTGTTATGTATTATAATATAGATGGATTGTCTGCCGGAGACAATTGTATCTAATGATTGTACATGAATTGACAAGGGAAACGAAAGAATTATATACTGTTGAAAAAGGTTTGCATTTGTCAAAAACAGGAGAGAATGGATTGTGAAAAAGACCAATGCCGCCAGATTATTGGACGGTCATAAGATACATTATGAGTTACGAGAATACGAAGTGGATGAAGCGGATCTTGGTGCCGGCAATGTGGCGACAAAAGTGGGATTGCCGCTTGAACAGGTATTTAAAACACTCGTAACCCGCGGCGATAAAACCGGCGTTGTCATTGCCTGCCTACCGGGCGGCGCCGAATTAAACCTTAAGGCGCTTGCTGCGGTCAGTGGGAATAAGAAGATTGAGATGGTGCACGTCAAGGATATAACCGCCTTGACAGGGTATATAAGAGGTGGTGTTTCGCCGCTGGGAATGAAGAAACGCTATCCCACTTTTGCCGACAGCAGTATAACTCGCTGGCCGACTATTGCCGTCAGCGCCGGTGTCCGGGGCTGTCAAATTGTTATCAATCCCTCTCTGTTAATCGGGATTGTCGAGATGACCCTGGCAGATATTGCGATGATGCCTTCTGACGGCAAAGAAGCTTGATAAATGTAACAGGTAAACCATTTGGAAGGAGTTGCTCTATGTATATTAGTACGCGCGGCGGAAAAGACAGGCTTTCAGCAGCCCAGGCAATTAAGCTCGGCATTGCCTCAAGCGGGGGATTATTTGTACCTGAACAAATCCCGAGTTTTACTCAAGGCGAATTAGCCGGATTGGTCAGTTTGGATTATCGCCAGCGGGCCTATGCTGTTTTGGCCAAATTTCTGAAGGACTATAGCGGGCCGGAACTTGCCAGCTGTATTCAAGCCGCTTATAACAGCGATAAGTTTGATACTGAGCAGATTGCGCCGTTAGTGGCTGTAGGAGATAGCCGCTATCTTCTGGAGCTGTGGCATGGACCGACCAGCGCTTTTAAGGATATGGCTCTGCAATTGCTGCCACAACTACTGTCAACGGCATTACAAAAGACTGATGAAAAGAATGAAGTGGTTATTCTGGTAGCAACTTCGGGCGATACGGGGAAAGCCGCGTTAGAAGGCTTCAGGGATGTCGATCAGATCAAAATCGCCGTGTTTTTCCCGCACGAAGGTGTCAGCCCTATTCAGAGACTGCAAATGGTCACTCAGGAGGGGAGTAATGTTGCTGTCATAGCTGTGCATGGCAACTTTGATGATGCCCAAACCGGGGTGAAAAAGATATTTAACGATACTGATATGCAGAATGCTTTGTTGGATAAAGGCTATCAGTTATCTTCGGCCAACTCAATTAATTGGGGACGCCTAGTGCCTCAAATTGTATATTATTTTAGCGCCTATGCCGATCTGGTGAAAGGGAAGCATATCCAACAGGGACAGACGGTGAATTTTACTGTTCCAACCGGCAATTTTGGCAATATTTTAGCTGGCTATTATGCTAAGTTGATGGGATTGCCTATCAATAAATTAATCTGTGCTTCCAATAGTAATAATGTATTAACTGATTTCCTGCGTTCCGGAGTGTATGACCGCAACCGCGATTTCCATAAAACCATTTCGCCTTCCATGGATATTTTGATATCCAGCAATTTGGAACGCCTGCTATATCATATGACTGGTGGAGATACCAACCAGGTTGGCGCTTGGATGGCTAAGCTACAGGAAACAGGAGTCTATACGATTGGTGATCGTTATCTGGAAAAACTTCGCACTGTCTTTTGGGCGGACTGGGCCGATGACAAGGAAACCGCTCAGGTTATACAAGCTGTGTTTAGCCAGCATCGCTATCTGACAGATCCTCATACGGCAGTTGCCTGGCAGGTGTACGAAAAATATCGCCAGGCAACGGGGGATCAGACACCGTCGGTGATTGTATCCACAGCCAGTCCTTTTAAATTTAATGAAAGCGTCTTATCGGCGATCGAAACCAAGAATAGGATTGCCGGACTCAATGAATTTACCATGCTTACTGCGTTATCGGAATTGACAGGCTGGCCGGTTCCTGTCGCCCTGGCTTCGTTGAAAAATAAACAGATTATTCATCAACAAAGCTGTGCGAAGGAAGAAATGCCGGCAAAGGTTTGGGAAATGTTGAATAAAGCGTAAAATAAACTAGCAAACAACGATATCTTTGTTTGCTAGTTTATTTGTCTAGGGAACCGCTGATTTAATGAACCTGCCAGCCTGGCGAGAAATTTTTTCGGCTGGCAAGGAAGTAAAGCCGCAGGAATAGCGGTTCCTATTTCAAGGCTTGGCTGACGCAGTCAGACGGAAAAAGATCCGACAGGATGTGCGGTGTGAATAAATCAGTGATTCCCTAGGGAAGGAAGCTTTTGCTGTAAGGTCAGGAGTGGGGCAAATAAGTCGCCATGCTGGTTGACTCTGTCAAGAGCCTGTTCGGCGGTGAAATGTAAACAACGACCATTGTTATTTTGTACAACTGCCTTGATTTCATTCCAGGTCACCGGTGCGGAGACGGCGGGTGTGTTTTTAGCCCGTAAAGAATATACACAAACGGTGGTCTTGTGGCTGTCATTTTGGCTCCAGTCAATCAATACTTTCCCTTGACGCAAGGCTTTGCGCATATTGGCGACAATCAGTTGCGGCTGTTGCTGTTCAAGGTATTGAGCGACATGTTTGGCAAATTCTTTTGTCTGATCGTAACTGACCGGTGTGTTTAAGGGGACGTAGACTTGAAGGCCTTTGGAACCGGAGGTTTTTATAAAAGGGATTAACTTTTTTGATTCAAAATATTCCAGGAGCAGTAAGCTGACCTGGGCGCATTCCCGTATTCCCGCCGGCAATCCCGGATCTAGGTCAAAGACCAGCATGGTCGGTGTGTCCGGATCATCAGCTAAAGACAGCGAGGTATGAAGCTCCAGAGAGGCCAAATTGGCTGCCCAGACTAACGAAGCCAGATCGTTTACCAGACAGAAATCAATCGTCTTCTTGTTGCTTTCACTCCAGATCGGGGCGGTATTAACCCAGGCTGGGCGAGAGGCTGGGCAGTTTTTTTGATAAAAAAAGGGCTCAGCCACGCCGTTTGGATAGCGCTTTAAAGTGAGTGGCCGATTGGCTAGATGTGGTAGGAGAGCTGGTGCCATGCGGATGTAGTAATCAATCACCTGTTCTTTGGTGAATTGTTTCTCCTGATAAAAGACTTTGTGCAAATTGGATAAGGCAACCTTTTTTCCGTTTATATTAATGCTAGTTTTGAGCGGCATGGATTTTCTTCTTTCTTGTACCGGCTGTTTTTTGTTTTTTGATGGCTGATACGCTAGCTTCCAATGCCGCCATCAGGTCAACAACATTGCCCGGTTTATTTTGCTCGGACGAAGGTGCGGTAACGGTTTCACCTTCGGCTTTTTTCTGAATTAATGAAAGTACTTTAGCTTGGAATTCGTCTTTATATTTTTCAGGCTGGAAATCACTGCTCAAAGATTCAACCAATTGCAAGGCGATGTTCAACTCCTTTTCAGTTGGTGGCTGATCTGCTTTAATCAGTTCATCTTCCAGTTCGGACTGTGCTATAATTTCGGTCTGATAAAATAATGTAGAGAGGATAAGTAACGAACTGTTAAGGCGTAATATGGCAAGATGCTCCTTATTGCGGAGCACAAATTTGGCGACGGCTACCTTTTGTGTATGTTGCATAGCAGCCAGCAAAAGATGATAGGCTTTTACCGAAGCGGGTTCAGGCAGTATATAGTAAGATGCTTCAAAATAAGTGGGGTCAATTTGCTCGAGTTTTACAAAATCCTCAATTTCGATAGTGCGGGTGGCTTTAGGAGCCAAGGCATCTAATTCTTCGGTATTGACGATTACATATTGATCAGGGGAAATTTCATAGCCTTTTACGATGTCTTGCGGAAGGACTTCTTTGCCATCAACGGGGCATATTTTCTTTAACCGAATACGGCAGGAATCATTTTTACGCAATTGATGAAAATGGAGAGTTTTCCGTTTTACCGTATTGTATAACCGGATGGGAATGTTGACTAAGCCAAAGCTAATTGAGCCGCTCCATATCGGTCGGGCCATGGTTATCACTCTCCTGTTTTTTCAAGTACCACGTCTTTTGCCGTTTTATCAAACCGGAACCCTTTAAAAACGGGATGACGTAGGGTGCGGCTGGGTGTCCATTCCGTAAACTCACATTCGATTACGATGGTAGGAGTAACGAAAGAACTATGTTTCGTATAGGGGAGGTTGCAAAACGGGTTTTCCTGGCTATGAAGCGGTACCAACGTGGCAGATAATTGGCGAAGCATTTGTGTGGTAAAACCGGTGCCGACTCTGCCGGCGTAGACTAGCTTTTGACAAGGACCGTGATTTACCGTTTCTTTTTCTGCCGCGGCATAATAACCGACCAGAATGGAGCCAATAAGTCCTTGCCGTGTTCCTTTGCCAGGCAGCCAGCCGCCGACTACGAATTCCTGCCGGTGGATATTTTTAATTTTCAGCCAGTCGCCGGTACGTTTCCCCGCGTGATATTGACTGTCCAGCCGTTTGGCAACAATCCCTTCCAGACCAAGTTTTTGTGTGGCCTCCAGAATGGTTTTTCCATCACCGGTTTGATAGCAGGGGATTTGACAATAAGAGGTCTGTAGTTGCAGACCGTCAAGAATGTCCCGTCGTTTTACATAAGTAAGGTCAACAAGAGGGCGTCCGTTTAGTTGCAAAATATCGAATAATATATATACTATCGGTACTTGCTTAAGGTTGGCAGAAAGAGGTCTCATATTTTTTCGAAAGCGTTTTTGCAATAACGAGAAGGAAGGCCGGCCATTTGCATTTAGCGCAATGATTTCACCATCTAATGTGATATCTGTTATTTTTTTGTCAAGCAGCAGTTGTCGAAGCGGTGTTATTTCAGGATATTGGTCGGTTACATTATGCTTGTTGCGCGTAAACAGGACAAGGTCTTTGCCGTCAAAGCAAGCTAATATCCGTATGCCGTCCCATTTTACTTCAAAGGCGTAAGCGGAAGATTCATCAGGCAGTGATGAAAGCATTGCCAGCATTGGCTCAAAGTGATTCATGCAATAGGCCTCTTTTGCAAGATAATAGTTTATGTATAGTGTTTTATTTAATACAAAAGATATGCATGTGCATAACTGCCAATAAAAAAGACCGGATAGTTTCCGGTCTTTTAACGTTTTGCATCGATATTATTAATATCTTTTATGGGCTTGGAAGCAGTCCCGACAGTAGACCGGCTTACCGGCAGTCGGCTTAAACGGAACCTGTGTGGCTGCGCCGCATTCGCTGCAGGTGGTATCAAACATTTCGCGTTGTTGACGGAAGCCGCTGTTATTGCTTCTACCACTTTGCGCCTTTCTGGCGGCGCGGCATTCCGGGCAACGGGACGGCTCATTTTGAAAGCCTTTTTCAGCATAAAATGCTTGCTCGGAAGCGGTAAAGGAAAAACCGGCACCGCACTCTTTACAGGTAAGATCTTTGTCTTGGTAGGTCATAAGTAACCAACCTCCTTCAATTAGTTCACTCCAACAATGCTGGTCGGTTGGTTGGGTCTGAGCTAGCAAGCGATCCAGATCATTTTCGTATTAATTTCATCATACCTGCTCATCTTGGCGATTGTCAATAACTTGTCAGTAAGTTTTGGAAATCCTGCAGCAAAGCAGTAAACTTTTTCAGGGTTATTTCAATGGGCTTAGGGGAAGACATATCCACACCGGCGGCTTTCAAGAGATTAATTGAATAGTCGGACCCGCCGCTTTTTAAAAAATTGATATATTTTTTCTGGGCGGATGGACCTTCCTGTAATATTTTTTCGGCGAGTGTAGTGGCAGCCGAATATCCCGTTACATATTGATATACATAAAAGCTCCAATAAAAGTGTGGTATCCGCGCCCATTCCACGTTAATCTCTTTATCAATAACTATGTCGGGACCATAATATTTACGGTTTAAAGCATGCCATTCCTGGTCAAGCAGATCAGCAGTGATGCTTTCACCTTCTTCTGCCTTGGTATACAGCATTTTTTCAAATTCGGCAAACATGGTCTGGCGATAAACGGTAGCGCGAACCTGCTCAAGATGTTGATTGATCAGATATAAACGGGTATCTTTATCTTCGGTTGTATTTAGCATGTGGTGCAACAATAGGATTTCATTGGTGGTGGAGGCTACTTCAGCGGAGAATATGGTGTAAGAGGCGGTAGGATAAGGCTGGGTATTGTGGCTGTAATAACTGTGTAAAGCGTGCCCCATTTCATGAGCCAAGGTGGAAACATCATCATATTTGCCGTGATAGTTTAACAGGACGAAGGGATGGACTCCATAGGTACCCCAGGAATAGGCGCCGGTTTGTTTCCCCTTATTTTCATAGACATCAATCCAGCCGGAGGTAAGTCCTTTATTCAGTATATGGAGGTATTCCTCACCCAAGGGTGACAGACCGTGCTTGATTAGTTCCGTGGCTTTTTTATAGGAGAAACGGAGGCTAACATTTTTGATTAAAGGGGTATAGAGATCATACATATGGATGGAATCAAGGTTAAGAACCCGTTTTTTTAAAAGGACATATTGATGCAGTGGGGATAGATTTTCTCCCACGGTTTGAATCAAATTATCGTAAACTGCGAGGGGAACATTATCTGATTCCAGCGCGGATGCTAAAACAGATTGATACTTTCTGGTTTTAGCGTAGAAAATGTTTTTCTTTATATTTCCCCCCAGTGTGGCAGCGAAAGTATTGCGATATTGTGCATAGGTACCAAATAAATGCTGGAAGGCTTGCTGCCGCACTTGTCGGTTACCGGAGCGAATCAATGTATTATAACGACCTTCGCTTAATTGAACGGTGGAGCCATTGTCGTCGAGAGTTTCAGGGAATTTCATATCGGCGTGGGCCAGCAGGTTAAAGATGGTTTCCGGTGCCTGTGTTGCTTCGCTGGAAAGAGATAAAATCGTTTCTTCTTCCGGGGATAGCACATGTTGTTTTTGACGGGCCAGGTTTTCAAAATAGAAAGCATATTCATTCAGTTTTTGATTTTCCTTACGGTATTGTTGTAAAAGTGTATCTGCCATAGTTAAAATCTCAGGTTCAATAAAGGCGGTGGCTGCTCCGGCTTCTGCCAATAATGACTCAACTTGTCCTGTTAGTGCCTGAAACTTAGCCTTAGCCGTGTTTTCGTCGCGATGCATACGGGCAAAGGAAAAAAGTTTGCTGCTTATGATAGCCAGTGTGGTGTTAAGTTGCAGACAATCGGCCAAGGTCTGAGAGGAGGTTGACAATTTGCCCTGGTATTGTTTAACTGTTGTCAGCAGTGATTTCACTTTGGCGAAATCTTGTTGCCACAACTCTTCGGTTTTGTAAATATCCTCTAAATGCCATTTGTATTCAGCGGGAATTTCTTCACGTTCAGGTACGTGGGCTCCGGTTTGTTCCCGTTCTGCAGGATTTGCAGCTAATAAATTAAACAGGTACTTTGCAAGCAGTTGTTTAGGCATTGAAAATTCTCCTTTAGCTGAGTAGAATATATTGTACTATATTAGTAGTTTTACATGTATTTTCCTGTATAGCATTTGAAAAAATCTTCTTTCTATACCTTGAAATAACGCATAATGCCATTAGCGATATATTCAGCCGCTTTATTTCGTCCGTCGGCGCTGCTAAGCAGCAATTCTTCTTCCGGGTTGGAGATAAAAGCGACTTCAATGTGAACCGAAGGCATAGCGGTATAACGTATGGCATAAAAACTGCCGAATCTGACACCCCGGTCTTTAGTGCCCAAGCCTTCCACTAAAGAATTTTGTATACAGGCTGCCAGTCTGGCTGATTCGGCATTGCCGTAGTGATAGGTGGTCGTACCCGATACCTGAGAATCGGCGAAGGAATCATTATGAATACTGACAAAAATATCGGCATGACTTTCGTTGGCAAGAGAAACCCGTGCCGCTGCCGTTTCCTGGCTATTGGAGGTTGAAGCTATATCGGTGTCCTCGTCGTGGGTCATTAAGATGCTTGCACCGTTTCTTTCCAGCCGGTCTTTTACCAGCAGGGCAATTGCCAGGTTGTTCTCTTTTTCCAAACTATTGGCAAAACCAATAGCGCCAGTGTCCTGACCGCCATGGCCAGGATCTAAACAAATAACCTTTCCGGTCAAACGGGTACTTTCCGGTTCTTCCAAAATTGCAGGCAGCCGTTCGGTAAGTTGAGCAATATTTTGCGTGGATATATACACAAGCTCTTTCGTCGTATCATAGTCCAGTTTCCAGTGGAGTGTCCGGGCTAATGATCTTAATGTAATTAGTATATCCCTGTTAACACGAATATTAACAGGTAACACCTGACCGTTTAAGATGACCCGCATGATTTGCACCTTCCTTGCCATGCTGATTATGTTAATATATTATATGCGGGTAGGTTTAGCATGGTGCCTGGTTTAAAATAATAATGAAAGTGATTATAAATAATAGAAAGTAGTGGTTAATATAAAAACATTATTAATAACGCTTAATGCCAAATACATTCATTCTTCTTTGGCGCTGCGGTATTTACAGGCCTATTGCAGTGAGGGCTGCGGTGAAATAGGCATCAAAGAGTACACGATTAATAATAAGTTGCTGAATATTCTTAGCGATGTATATAAGGAAAAGCCTGATGTTATAGGTGTTGCCTGTTATATATGGAACATTGAGATGACCATGAGTTTAATCAGGCTGATCAAGAAGGTATTGCCCCGTACCGTGGTTATCGTGGGCGGTCCGGAGGTTTCCTATGATCCGGCTGTCATTATGCAGGAACAGCCGGACATTGATTATCTTATTCAAGGCGAGGGGGAAGTGGTTTTAAAAGCATTGCTAAGAGTATTGGCGGGTTATGGTACGGTGGATTCTATCGACGGGCTGGCCTTTCGGACTGATGGCGGACAGGTTATGATAAATGGCATTAGTCAAACGGTTGCTTGTTTGGATGAAGTACCTTTTCCTTATACTGAATCAAGTATGAAGGAGTTAAAGGACAAAATTATTTATTACGAATCCACCAGGGGATGTCCGTTTAATTGTCAGTACTGTTTGTCAAGTGCTACGGCCGGCGTTCGGTTCCGGAGTTTGGAGCTGGTGTATGAAGAGCTGACTTTCTTCATTAAGCACAACGTAAGGCAGGTTAAGTTTGTTGACCGCACTTTTAATGCCGCCAAACGGCATTATTTGCCGATCATGCATTTTTTGTCCCGTCAGGAGTGTGAAACGAATTTCCATTTTGAAATAGCTGTAGACCTATTAGATGAAGAAGATATTTATTTTTTAAAAGATGTCAAAGCAGGGAGATTTCAATTTGAAATCGGAATTCAATCTACTAATGGACCAACTTTGCAAGCGATCAGCCGGGTTAATCATTGGGATAAAATTACCCGGAATGTGGCAGGTTTAAGAGCGATTGACAATATTCATCTTCATTTAGATTTAATTGCCGGTTTACCGGAAGAAAGCTACTGGCAGTTTGGACAATCCTTTAATCAGGTTTATCAGCTAAAGCCGCACATGGTGCAGCTTGGTTTTTTAAAGATGCTTAAAGGGGCAGGAATACGAAAGAACGCCCAAAAGTATGATTACATATATACTGATTATGCGCCCTATGAAGTATTGGCAAACAACTCAATCAGTTATGAGGAACTTAGCCGGCTTAAAATATTGGAAGGATTGGTTGATCAATTTTATAACAGCGGACGGTTTCAATATGTGCTGCCTTTTTTGATTGAACAATATGGAGGGGATGCTTTTGCTTTCTTTCACTTCCTCACCGTTTATTGGGAAAACCGGCAGTATAATATGGTTGACCATAGCGTTAAGGCCTGCTATAAGCATTTAATCGATTTTTATAATGAGCAAAAACCGGTGACCCAGCCGGAGCTATTGAAAGAACTGCTGAAATTTAATGCACTCATGGTAGAAGGGGGAAGTGTTAAGCCGGAGTTTTTACCATGGGACGATAGCTGGGAACAGGAAAAAACAGAGTTTTGGCGATCGACAGAGACTGTAATGAAATATATACCGGACTATCAATTTACAACGTGGCGCGAACTAAAAAAGCATTACTATATCGAAGTATTTAGCTTTAACGTGGCAAAGTACTTTTTCCAGCCGCAGGCCATGCAGCAGGAATTGACGCCCATTCTTATTTCTTATAAAACAAAGACAAGCTATCAAATTATTGATAGGCAGGATTTCTGTCTGGAGAAGAGGTCTAAATAATATTATGCGTTATAATGCATATTCGGAATATCTGCGGCAACGTTATGGAGAAAAAGTCTACAAGTTACCTGTCAGCCTGCCGGTAACCTGTCCAAACAGGGATGGAAGCTGCGGGGTGCAAGGTTGCGTTTTTTGCGGTGCCATTGGAGCCGGTTATGAGAATCTACCGGCATCGATGACGGTAACTACCCAAATCAATGCAAACCGGGAACATATTGCTCCCAAATATAAAGCCCGGAAGTTCATCCCCTATTTTCAAAATTTCAGCAATACCTATTTGCCTATAAAAAAACTCGAAGCATATATTAGGGAGGCCTGTCAACCGGATGTTGTGGGTATTGCCCTGGCAACCAGACCGGATTGTATTAATGATGAATATTTGAAAATGCTGGCCCAAATAAAAGAGGATTTTTCTGTAGATATCAGTATTGAACTGGGATTGCAGACGGTAAATTATCATTCTTTAATTAAGATCAACAGGGGACACACACTGGCTGAATTTGTTGATGCAGTGCTGCGAATTAAGCGGTATCAGATAGAAACCTGTGCTCATTTGATCTTGAATTTACCCTGGGACCAGATGGACGATGTCATTGAGAATGCTAAATTTGTTTCGGCTCTGGAAATTGAACAGGTGAAACTGCATGCATTATATATTGTTAAAGGAACGGTAATGGCCGAATGGTATGAGAAAGGCGAACTGCAAATTATAAGTCAAGAGGAATACGTGGATAGGGTAGTGACTTTTTTAGAATATCTTCATCCAGATATAACTATACAACGGTTAATCGGCCGGGCGCCGGAGAAAAATACATTGTTCACCAACTGGCAAACAGGTTGGTGGAAAATTCGCGATGCAATAGAAGAACGACTATTAATGAAAGACATCTATCAGGGCAAACGATGTGATTATTTAAATGGTAAGGAAGTGAAGAAATTTTTGATATAAACTGTTAATGATAGATATTTTAACCGGATAGCTATTTACAAACAGCTTTTTTGATGATATTATTTATCACGGTAAACTTGAAAGGATAAAACTTTTCTGTTTACCGTAGTTATTTTTGTGAGGTGCAGGATCATAGAAAAGATTGATTTACTAAAAAGAATCCAGAAGTTGTCCTCTTTGCTTCATAGCGAAGATTTACACCGTTTTCATTTAACGGAAGAAACAATTGAGGAAATACGGACAAGCTTGGATAAGCTCACTGAAACTTATATTAAATCCTATTGCGCGTAAAGGTACAGATACTTTACGCGCATTCTATGGGATAAACTTCTTGTAATAGGAAGTTGACATAAAAATAGAAGTGTGCTAATCTATAAAAGTCGCTGAACAGGGCGGCAGGAAATGGTAAGAAAGCCAATAAAAAACAGGTTGACAGGCAAAAGCCGATGTGATAGTATATAAAAGCTGTCGCAAGGCGGCGGTCAACAGGAACTGCGGCAATGCAGTCCGGTGTTCTCTGAAAACTGAACAATGTAAGGTATAAACAATATGCCAGATGTGCGGACTCGTATCACTTAGGTGATACAGTCACAATAAATAATTCTTTAAACAATTATAGAGCCATCAAAAGGCTCCATAAATAAA